>JADQBO010000029.1 GCA_016278585.1 Desulfosporosinus sp. | reverse complement strand
AGCGACTGGATCAGTTTTTACTTTATTGGCATTTATAGCCGCTTGCCTGTTTGCGCTTGGAACCGGTTCAAGCACAGGTACAGTTCTATCTCTTATCCCAGTAATGTATCCAGCGGGTGTATTCCTGGGTGCTGATCCAGCTATGTTGGGTGTTGGTATTTTAGCAGGCGCTGCCTTTGGAGACAATTTAGCACCTATATCGGACACAACCATCGTATCGGCTTATACTCAAGAGGCTACCATGAAAGATGTAGTTCGTAGTCGCTTTCCTCTCGCGATGGTAGCTGCTACCATTGCGGGAATAATCCTTTTGATATTCGGTGGCGGAGGTACTGTGGCTAGCTTACCAGAGATAGCTGCAAAAATTGACCCCGTGGGTCTTGTGATGTTGGTTAGTTTGGGAATTGTTGTAGTCCTTGCCTTAAGTGGAAGACATATCATAGAATCATTGATTTGGGGAAACGTTAGTGCGGCTTTCTTTGGCATATTGATTGGTAAAATTCAAATCTCTACCCTATTTCATATCCCTGCTAAACGAGGAGAATCAACAGGTCTAATAGAACAGGGGATTTCAGGTGTAACAGGAGCAATAATTTTTGCGCTTCTTGTGCTCGCGATAACTCAGGTGTTAATAGAAAGTGGAGTTATGGATCGGATCCTAAAATCTGCAGAAAAAACAATCGCAAAAACAGTGAAACAGGCAGAATTATCGATAATTGGAGTAACTATTTTGGCTTCTATTCCTATAGCAGCAAATGCACCGGCTGAATTGCTCGTAGGGCCAAGTTTTGTAAAACCTATCGGCAAAAAGTTTAATCTTGCTCCTGCAAGAAGGGCTAATTTAATGGACTGTGCAGTATGCTCGATTTTCTTTACGTTGCCTTGGCATATTGCTGTTATCGTTTGGTATAGCGCCATGTCTACAGCAGCACAAGCTTATAGCCTTCCATTGCCATCTATTTGGTCAGCCATGATGAATCCATATAACTGGTCGTTATTGGCGGTGCTAATATTCTCCGTAATGACGGGATGGAATCGTAAATTTGAAGTCCCAGTTGCTGATGCAACTAAGGTGAAATCTTAATCTTATAAGAAGTGTAATTTCCATAATAATAGTGTAATCTCATAGTACTATTATTTAACCAGATAAAAACTTAATAAGTATCATGCGACACAGCTATCTGGTGATGAATATGCTAAGCAAACCGCTTAACTGAAAAGTTAGGTGGTTTGCTTTACTATGCATTATGAGAAGTAATGAAAGATCTGCGAGTTACCGTTGATTTTCGAGAATAATTTTAAGATAAAAATAAACAAACAAGAAGCCCAGTTAACTGGGTTTCTTGTTTGTTTTAATGGTTGCAAGGCTAGATAAACCTGCTTAACATAATGAGAATAATACGGGTTTGACGAAGGTTCTTTACATAGTTTCGTGTCGTATAGCCCTTTTGGGTTCCTGGACTTACTTAAAAGCGAACATTATCGGAAACAAAATAGTAACGCTAAGCGCCCAAAGTGAATATACAGGTAAATAACCAGTAATCGCAGCTTCGACCCTCTCAATGTTAACTTTACCTAATAAAAACCGGCAATAATTAACTGTAATTCTTACCAAATGGATAAAAACAATAAGATTCATGCCCAAAACGGCCAGCCGGTTTGGGGTTATACCATAAGAAGTTAATCTAAATAAAATAGCCGATAATGCCACGCCATTTATCACTATAGCAACGGCTAACAATGCGAAGATTATTCTATCATTAAACGCTATTTTTGAGCCGGTTTCTCTTTCTGAGACGGAAAAAATCGTTATCAATAATACTAGTAACAACATTAAGTTGAAAATTAATAAGAACTCTCTATCAGTATAAGGATTTTTCTGCGTTACGATTATAGTAGCCAAATATACACCTAATGTTATTAAAACTAAAGGACTAAAAATCTTTGCTAAATAAGGCGCGAAATTTGCCGTTACTTTGCCCCTGGCTTTCGTTAAGTAAGTGCTGACAAATAGCGAAGCAGCAACTCCGTAGATCGCAATATTTCTCATATAAAATTCGACTATATCTAGCCCAATCGCCTCAAATAAACCAATGGTCAAAGCCGTTAAAAAGGCACCACAAATGAGTATCAGGGCAACACCTATTAACAACTCACCGTTGTACTTAAGGTATCCCATTATTTTTCCTGGCCGTAAGCTAAAGTCTCCCATAAAAGATATTGCTACTAACGACCATAAGAAGAAAGGTAAATGTAGATTAGCCAAAATAATACTGTCTGAGTTTTTTACAGGTAGAAAGTTTAGGTAAATCAGGGCTGCCAGGTAGGACAGGCTAATAATTAGGACTACTTTTATAGTAGGGCGGTTCTTTAATAGGAAATATAGTGAAAGCAAGGGTAAAACGGAAAAAACAATATTTGCCGGATTGATGACGCTTTCATCAATGGGTGAAAACAAAAACCTAGCAATCGTCCCAGCCAGTAACGAAATTATTATAATTAACAGAAGGTCTTTCCACTTAGTTTCAGGTTCCATCCTTTCAGGTATATTAAAATTTAACCTTTCATGCCAAACTTTTAGGATCGTTAGATTCTGATGATCTTTAAAGACACTGGGAAAGGCTCTACTAAATTGCTCAGGTGCCTGCTGATAAAGCCTTTCTAACTCGGCCGGTTGATCAAGATTTTCTAAAATGAGAGATCCGTACTCTTCCATAATTGCCTCCACTACAAATTATTTTTTTCGTATTCAAGAAGATCACCTGGTTGACATTCTAACGTTTCACAAATCGCCTCTAAAGTTGAGAGTCGAATTGCTTTAGCCTTTCCATTTTTCAGGATAGAGAGATTAGCCATTGTTATTCCAACCCTCTCCGAAAGCTCTGTGAGGCTCATTTTCCTTTTAGCTAACATCACATCAAGATTGATTATAATCGCCATTGCTTACACCTCACACCGTTAAATCATTCTCTGATTTTATATCGATGGCATTTTTTAATAACTTCTGAAGAACAGCCGCAAAGACTGCAACCACTACGCAACCAAAGATAATGACCATTCCGATTAATATAATACCTGGAGCATCGTCTACCTCTGCCATGAGATATAGGAGGGGCATAAATACCACATATAAGGCACTGATGGTTATGGCACAGTATTTAATAGTCTTTAAAGCACTTACAGATAGTTCCGAAAACGCCTGGTTCTTGTCAATATAGCTTAAAAGTTTTAAAGTCTGGTACAATACTACGAAAAATACTATCGCTGTTACATATAAGCCGATTAAAAAGGGGTATTGCAAGTAGGCAAACTTTGGGTTTAATTCTGCAAAAAATTCAGCTATCCCAGGTAACAAAAATACACACAAAGCAAGAACAGGGAGTCCCATTAGAACAACAACGAACTTTAAAAAGAATGTTTCTCGTTTCATAAAAGCACCTCACTTATTGTTTATGAATTTAAGTTTAACAAATTGTTTATCGTTTTGCAATAAATAATTATCATTTTACATGATAATTTTATTTTTAGGCTGTTAGTTGGGCGTTAATCGGCGTCAACTTATCGGACTTTCGTCTTTCACTAACATCGATTGTGGCGAGGGATTTGTCAGGTTGCTAAAACGTCTTTCTTTGTCATTTTTGATCATTATCTTCTTGCTAAGACGGGACTGAGCAAAATAAATGCTTAAATAGGAATCGGGTCTGCAGTTTAAACCTACAGACCCGATTCCCTGTTTTCAATAATCCCTATGTAAGTAAGTCTTTCTCGGCTGAATGTGGTTTTAGTAATGCAGAACTCATAGCATAGCTTAAAGTGAGGTAAAGCATCTGATGGGCTTGATACCGATGAACGGAGAAATTAGAGAGGGTCAGCCAGAATGGTGATTCCGCCAATAAATCATTATAAGTGTACCTCGAAGGATCGCAGGAAATTGTCGAACTAGGCATGCAAAACGGTTTTTAATTTAGAGACCTCAGTTGAAAATGTCTCGGATGGTCTCTCTGTAATACGAAGACCATATTAAATAAGTCTTGACATTTCCCTGAATCAGTCTATAATGACTTATATAGACTGACGGTCGGTCGGTAGAAAGGGGAATGGTATGAAAACAGTCAAGGAAGCTGAAGTGCGAAGAAGAGAGATCCTGGTTGTAGCGCGGGAATTATTCGTCAAGAAAGGTTATGAACAGACTTCTGTGAATGACATCTTAAAGATTGTGGATATAGCCAAAGGCACTTTTTACTATTATTTTGCTTCCAAGGAGGAAGTATTAGAGTCAATCATTCTAGATATCGTTGAAGAAGGAGCAAGGAGGGCAGAGAAGATTCTAAAGGATAAATCCATTCCTTTGGTGAATCGTATTATGATGGCGATAATGGCACAGGCTCCGGAGTTTGAAGGATCCGATGAGATAAAGGAAGAACTTCATAAGGTTGAGAATACGAAGCTGGAACAGTTATATTTAAAGGCAATGCTTAAGCGTATGACTCCCGTTTTGCAAGAACCTATTTTAGAAGGCATTGATCAAGATGTTTTCCATATGGAATATCCGACGGAATGCATCGAATCCATTTTACTGTTGGGACATATGATGTTTGATTGCGATGTCTTCGAATGGAAAATGGAGGATTACCCTAGGAAAATACAGGCATTTTTGTGTAATGCAGAGAGAATGCTGGGGACAAAAGAAGGGGAACTTAAAGATTTTATACGGATGTTTGGACAGATGTCATAGATGGAAGGCATGCGTACAAAATTTTTTTTGCCCACCCACCGACCGATGGTCGGTACAAGAATAGCCGGATTTAAAAATTTACAGTTAAGGTATAAGTATTATAGAGGGCTTATTAAGGTTTAAGGAGAATAACAATGAATCAACGGGATGAGATACAAACCACGGAAACAAAAAGTCGGAATAAGGCAATGAAGAAGTTTACCATATTGGTGGCCGGCCAGCTGATATCAAGTATCGGCAGCGGATTAACGGACTTTGGACTTGCCATCTATGTACTGGCACTGACAGGATCTG
>JADQBO010000148.1 GCA_016278585.1 Desulfosporosinus sp. | reverse complement strand
CGTTTAGCTGATTCCCTAGAAACAGCCCTTAAACTAGGAGATGGGAATGTCATTGCGGACATTAGTGATGGAGAAGAGTTGCGATTTAGTGAAAACTTTGCCTGTCCGGATTGTGGGATTGCTCTCGAGGAAATCTCTCCGCGACTTTTTTCCTTTAACAGTCCCTATGGCGCTTGCCCAGCGTGTACGGGACTAGGGGCAAATCTCGTGGTTGATATTGACCTTCTTATTCCAGATCATGCCCTAGCGTTAGCCTCAGGAGCAATAGCACCTTGGGCTAAGTCAACTTCAAGTTATTATCCGAAAATGATGGCGGCCGTGGCTGATAACCTCGGTTTCGACATGAACACCCCCATAAAAGAGCTTAATGAGAGACAATGGAAAGGCTTGCTCTATGGAACAGACACTAAAATAACCTTTCAGTATCAGAATATTTTTGATCAAATAAAGACTTATAATACCACGTTTGAAGGGCTGATCCCTTTATTTGGCCGCCGATATCGGGAGTCTAGCTCAGATGTGGTGCGCGCCGAAATCGAACGGTATATGAGTGAAAACCCTTGCCCAGAGTGTCAAGGAAAACGACTAAAGCCGGAAGCGTTAGCCGTTAAGGTGGGTGGAATCTCGATTGACGATTTGTCTCGTCTATCAATCACTGAAGCCATCAACTTTGTGAACACCCTCGCTCTAACGCCCAAAGAAGAAACCATTGCTCTCCAGATCTTAAAGGAAATCAAAGAGAGACTAGGTTTCTTAATGAATGTAGGCTTAGACTACCTAACCATGTCTCGGGCCGCTGGTTCGCTCTCTGGTGGAGAAGCCCAGCGCATTCGCTTGGCAACTCAGATCGGGTCAAGTTTGATGGGCGTACTTTATGTCTTAGATGAACCCAGTATTGGGCTCCACCAACGGGATAATGCACGATTACTGGCAACCTTACAGCGGTTGCGTGACCTGGGAAATACCTTAATCGTCGTAGAGCATGATGAGGATACAATGGTTGCTGCTGATCATATTATCGATATTGGTCCTGGAGCAGGGGCTCATGGGGGGCGAGTGGTAGCCGAAGGCCCGATTGAGGAAATTAAGGCGAATAAGAACTCGATGACAGGGCAGTATTTGAGTGGTGCCAAGCAGATCTCTGTCCCTACGGAACGACGACAACCCAACGGTAAGTGGCTTGAGGTTTTAGGTGCAAGAGAAAACAACCTAAAGAACATCAATGTAAAGATTCCTTTGGGCATGTTTACCTGTGTGACTGGGGTTTCAGGCTCAGGTAAAAGCACTTTGGTCAATGAAATTATTTATAAAGGATTAGGGTCTAATCTGGGAAGAGCCCGTCTTCGTCCGGGAGCCCACGAAGAGTTAAAAGGATTGGAACATTTAGAAAAGGTGATTGATATTGACCAGTCTCCCATCGGACGAACCCCGCGCTCAAATCCTGCAACGTATACCGGAGTGTTTGATTTTATTCGCGAACTTTTTTCTATAACTCCAGAATCAAAGATGCGGGGGTACAAACAAGGCCGATTTAGTTTTAATGTTAAAGGTGGCCGTTGCGAGGCTTGCCGTGGGGATGGAATTATTAAGATTGAGATGCATTTTCTACCGGACGTTTATGTCCCCTGTGAAGTCTGCGAGGGAAAGCGCTATAACCGAGAAACTTTGGAAGTACGCTATAAAGGTAAAAACATCTCTCAAGTCCTGGATATGACCGTGGATGAAGCGGTTGATTTTTTCCAAGTAGTCCAGAAGATTGCTCGAAAACTGCAGACCCTTCAAGACGTGGGGCTTGGCTACATCCGCTTGGGGCAACCTGCCACCACCTTATCTGGGGGAGAAGCTCAGCGCATTAAACTGGCCACGGAATTAAGCCGACGCAGTACAGGGAAAACAATTTATATTCTTGATGAACCGACAACAGGTTTACACACCGCAGATATTGAAAAACTTCTTCATGTTCTGCATCGCTTGGTTGACGGTGGAGATACGGTGCTGGTCATTGAGCATAATCTTGATGTTATTAAAACCGCAGACTGGCTTGTTGACCTCGGTCCTGAGGGTGGAAATCGAGGTGGAGAAGTGCTGATTGCTGGGAAACCAGAGGAGGTTGCTGCCTTTCCGCCATCCTATACAGGGCAGTATTTGAAACGTTATTTAGGTTAGTATAGGAGGTAGCCATCTTAAGATGATCATGACATAACGAAAATTTATTAGGTTTAATTCTTTAGGCGAACTCGAGGTACGATTAAGACTTGTTTAGTCGTTAAGCTAAACAACGATCAAACATCGAGCCTCGAACTTCGCGCATCGCGTAAGGAGTGAAAAGGGTTTGACAATTCGTTTAGTCGCTATGGATCTTGATGACACATTGCTAAGGGATGATTGGACAATTTCCCCGCGAGTAGCAAACGCTATTCAAAAAGCACAGGCCCAGGGAATCAAAGTGACAATTGCTACCGGACGCATGCCTATTTCTATGCGACCCTATGCAGTACAACTAGGGCTGGATGTTCCGGTAATCTCGTACCATGGAGCGATGATTCAACAAGCTATCAGCGGGGATATACTTTTTCGACGTGTAATTCCTAGTGGTATAGCCTCTGAGATTGTCCGAGATGTGAGTGAGCGGGGGATTTATGCCCAGATTTATCTCAAGGACCGAGTTATTACCCAGACAATCAATGAATGGTCAGAGGAGTACGCTCGGATTGCGAGTGTCCGTATTGAGGAAGGTGACCTGTTAAGTCTGCTTTCTCAAGAACCTGAAGGAGTCGAGAAGATCCTTTTAATCGCAGAGGAGTCTGAACTAGATCAATGGGTCCCTTGGTTGTCTGAATGCTACGGAGAAACGGTACATATTACAAAATCGAAACCATATTTCCTTGAAATTACTGAAGGATCAGTTAATAAAGGCGTTGCCTTGGCTGCTTTGGCAGAACGACTTGGAATCCCCCAGCAAGATGTCATGGCTATTGGTGATAGCTTTAACGATTTAGAAATGATCCAGTATGCAGGCCTTGGAGTAGCTATGGGAAATGCCCGTCAGGAAATAAAAGAACAAGCAGATATCGTGACGGTTTCAAATGAGGAAGACGGAGTAGCAGAGGCTATTGAACGTTATGTGTTAAGCTAACGCTAAATATGGTTAAGAGAACCGTTTTAATGAGAGAGTGCAGAGTGCGAAAACTGAAGTCAACGATATGAGTTAGTAATTACGAGTTAGAATTAGAATACAATTCAGGAATTGTTTCAGGAAGGCTTTAATATAAATTGAGTTTAAGAGTGGAGGAGAAACAAATGAATCTAAAAACAGTGCGCCAAACTGCACGAGAAAAGCTCAAAGGATTTTGCCGAGTTTGTCCAGAGTGTAATGGTAAGGCTTGTGCCGGCGAAGTTCCGGGCATGGGAGGAATGGGTACCGGAGCATCCTTTAAAAGTAATGTTGAAGCCCTGGCGGGGTTTCGCTTGAATATGAGGACACTTCATGGTGTTAAAAAGCCCAATACACAGATTAAACTCTTTGGGCAAGATCTGAAAACACCGATTCTGGGTGCACCGATTACCGGCGGGAAATTTAACATGGGTGGGGCTTTGAATGAAGAGGAATGGGCTGAAGCCATGATTCAGGGTTGCCTTACCTCCGGGACGTTAGGATCCACAGGGGATGCAACGGACCCAGCCATGTATAAGGCCGGTGTTGAAGTTGTTTCCAAAGCCGAGGGTCAAGGTATTCCGTTTATGAAACCTCGAGAATTAGAGGAAGTGCTTAGTTTTCTGCGTCATGCGGAAGAAGCAAGAGCTCTTGCAGTGGGTATGGATGTTGATGCGGCAGGCCTAGTCACTATCCCTGTTGGACCAAAAACCAAAGAAGAGCTGAAGGCGATCATTGACAACACGTCATTACCATTTATCATTAAAGGAATTATGACGGTGGACGAAGCCGAACTAGCAGTTGAAGTAGGCGCTGCAGCTATTGTTGTCTCGAACCATGGTGGAAGAGTACTCGATCACACACCGGGAACGGCTGAGGTATTATCAGATATCGCTGGGGTGGTTGATGGACGGATCCCGGTCATTGTTGATGGTGGAGTCCGAACAGGGGTTGATGTTTTGAAAATGATAGCTCTAGGTGCTGATGCTGTCATGGTAGGAAGACCTCTCATTGTTGCCGGTTACGGTGGCGGTGCAGAGGGGGTTGCTTTAGTGATACGAAGAATGACCAATGAATTAAAACAGGCTATGATTTTGACCGGCTGTCAATCACTAGAGGATATTAATATGGAAGTGTTGTTTTAATAAAATTAGTTTGGACAGGAGAAGGGGCCTAGCATTATAGGCCTCTTTTCTGTGAGTTAATGACAAAGCTGATAATCCAAGATCTAGTTAGCAGGTTTTCTTATAGTGCAATCTGGCACAGGAATTGCATTAGAGGCGTTAACCCGCTATACTAAGATAAAGGGAGTTGTCGATTTTTGCGAGTTCTTCTAGTTGCTCTCAACGCAAAGTACATTCATACTAATTTAGCCCTTCGCTACTTGAGAGAAGGGATACGTACCGTTTTCCCCGATGTTTTGCTTCGGGAATTCAGCATCAACGATCATCTTGACCGAATCGCTGCAGAAATCTATGAAACCAAGGCTGATGTCGTTGGTTTTTCAGGTTATATTTGGAATATAAAAGAAATAGTCGCTATAATTAGACAACTTCACCCGGTTTCGCCAAAGGTACGATTTGTCATTGGGGGTCCGGAAGTATCCTTCGAGGTGGAGGAGTTTCTTCAGAAGTATCCCGAGGTAGATGCGTTAATTATCGGTGAAGGGGAAAAATCTTTTTTAGAGTTGCTACAGACGTGGCAGGATGGTCGTGATATTTCTCACGTCCCGGGCATAGCATGGACAAAGGGTCATAAAATTGTGGTTAATCCCACTCCCTTAAAAGCCCTGAGTATAAACGATCTCCCGTTTCCTTATACGGAGGACGAAGACTTTACCGGAAGGCTTGTCTATGTGGAAACGACTAGGGGATGCCCAT
>JADQBO010000442.1 GCA_016278585.1 Desulfosporosinus sp. | reverse complement strand
CTGCATTCTTTAAATTGGCCAATGTTATCCCTGTCGAGGATGCTATTCAATACCTGAAAAACTCTATACAGAAGGTTTATGGCAAGAAAGGGTCAAATATTGTAGAAATGAATCACAGGGCTGTCGATCGTGGAATTGAAGCCTTACATAAAGTGGAAGTTCCTGCTTCGTGGGCTGAGGTTCCTGATGAGGATATGCCCATTAAGGATGAGCCAGACTTTGTTAAAACCATTCAACGACCTATGGCTCGTCATGAAGGAGAAGACCTACCTACCAGTGCTTTTGTAGGGGTTGAAGATGGTACTTTTCCATTAAGCACCACGCGATATGAAAAACGGGGAATTGCGGTTTATTGTCCGGAATGGCAAATCGATAAATGTATTCAGTGTAATCAGTGTTCCTATGTCTGTCCTCATGCAACCATTCGCCCCTTTCTCTTAGATGATAGCGAGCTTGAAAAAGCGCCGGATACCTTTAAAACTAAAAAACCTATCGGCAAAGCGCTTGAAGGTTACCACTATCGTATTCAGGTTGCACCCCTTGATTGTACGGGCTGTGCAAACTGTGCTGATGTTTGTCCCGCACCAGGTAAAGCAATTATTATGAAACCAGCTGACCATGAGATGGAAATGGAATCAGAAAACTGGGAATATGCTATTAAAAACGTCACTGAAAAACGCCAGCTCATGGATGTTAAAACCTTAAAAGGAAGTCAATTTGCCCGTCCGCTACTTGAGTTCAATGGAGCTTGTCCGGGTTGTGGTGAGACACCCTATGCTAGGCTTATTACACAGTTATATGGTGACCGTATGTTAATTGCTAACGCTACAGGCTGCTCTTCTATCTGGGGTGGTAGTGCACCTTCTATTCCTTATACGGTTAATGCAGAAGGTAAAGGACCCGCCTGGATGAATCCACTTTTTGAGGATAATGCTGAGTTTGGCTATGGCATGTACCTCGGTTCAAAGCAAATTCGAGCTAAACTTGCTCACCTAATGCACCAGGGTCTGGAGAGTTCTATCAGTGATAACCTTAAAGAAACCTTCCGTGAATGGCTGGATAACATGGAGGATGGAGAAGGTTCAAAGAGAGCCTCTGCTCGAGTACTTGAGGCAATAAAAAGCGAAGATATCGCTGGCAGCCCAATTCTTCGCGAAATCAAGGAGAAGAAAGATTACCTCATCAAGCCCTCTATATGGATTTTTGGTGGTGATGGTTTTGCTTATGATATTGGTTATAATGGAATTGATCATGTCATCGCCAGTGGGGACGACGTAAATATTTTAGTCATGGACACCGAGGTTTACTCCAACACAGGTGGACAAGCCTCTAAGGCAACTCAAACTGCAGCCATCGCTAAATTTGCAGCCGCGGGGAAGAAAGTCCGGAAAAAGGATTTAGGGCTTATGGCTACCACCTATGGCTATGTCTATGTTGCTCAAATTGCCATGGGCGCCAATATGAATCAAACGATTAAAGCGATTGCTGAAGCAGAAAGCTACCGTGGACCGTCTATCATCATTGCTTATGCTACTTGTGTAAACCATGGGATCAAATCCGGTATGGGAACAAGTATCTTTGAACAGAAAAAGGCAGTAGAATCTGGATACTGGCATCTTTGGCGACATGACCCCCGTCTTAAAGATCTAGGCAAGAACCCGTTTATTCTCGATTCGAAAGAACCGACAGCTTCTTTTCAAGATTTCTTAAAAGGAGAAATCCGTTATTCCTCTCTCATGAACGTATTTCCAGATGTCGCCCAGGAGATGTTCGACGCAGCAGAGGGGCACGCCCGAGATAAATATCAGACTTTAAAGCGTTATGCAGACATGCAGTATTGATAACTTCTAAGGACGTTTATACTGATCTTGAATTTTTGATCCAATGAATTTAAAACTAAATAAAATGACTCCCGTACCTCATTTGAACGGGAGTCATTTTTATTTAGTTTTTTAAGATAAGGAATTTGTATCTACCCATTCCTTAGCATTATGCACGGATTCTTCACTAGGGATAGGGACATTTGATTGGGGTTTAACACTTTCGATATGCCCCCGCCAAGCGGCCGTGTCATGCCGTTCAATTGGATTTGCTAAGAACTTTTCTTTTGACTTATTTTCAGTCATCATAAAACCTCCTTTGACTATTTAGCTTATTATTCCCAAATTTTTATTCAATAGTTGTTTCTAGATGGTGGTAGGCTTAAAGATTTATTTAGCAGATAATGCCACGGATTTCATTTCGTCAATTTTGCTTCGCATTATATTAATAAGAGGTTCAGACTTTTCAAAGAAGACGATTACAATATCCTCAGGTTCTGCAAGTTCTAAAGCTGCTTTAAAGGCCTCCGTCTCCTCTGCAATTTTACTAACATTCAATCCGTTAAAGTTTGAGGCTAGGACTCCTTTTTCCAACAAATCTATGACTTCGCCTTTAGCCCTATCTCTTAGCTCAGTATCTTCTTTTATAAATATATAGTCAAAATAGTTTCCGGCACATTCACCCACTTCAACAATATCATTGTCTGGTCGATCTCCAGGTACTCCAATGACTCCTATAAGTTTACGGTGTTCGATATACTTAAGTCCCTCTAAGACACATTTATACCCTTCTTTATTATGACCATAGTCTAAGATAACCATTTTATTATTGACAAAATACATATTAAATCGTCCGGGATTTTGATTGCAGTAGAAAGACATTAAACCCTGTTTAATGGTACTATGGTCAATGCCTAGTCCAACGGCGGCTGCACAGGCAGCCATCGCATTTTCAACATTATATTTGAGAATACCATTTAAAGTAATGCCTATACTTTTTATATCTATTATCGTTTCAGAATTAGAGTCCTTCTGGACTATTATATTACCCTCATCAACATAGACTCCATACCCGCCGTTTCTAAGGTTAGTTTGGAGGATTTCATTGTTTTTATCGTGAGAAAAGATAATATGAGCACTCTTTAATCGGTGCAAGATACTCTGACTCATCTTATCATCCCCATTAATGACCACATAGCCATCTTCCTTTACCGCTTCCCCAACTAACGCTTTAACCTTTGCCAAGTCCTCCATAGTTTCCACCTCATCGATCCCGAGGTGATCCTGAGTTATGTTTGTGATGATTCCGATGTCTGCAGCGTCATAGGCCAGTCCTTCTCTTATGATACCCCCTCTGGCAGTTTCCAGGACTGCAGCATCTATATCCTTATTCATTAGGACAGCTAAAGCGCTTTTAGGACCTGTGGTATCACCGCTAAAGATACATTTTCCATTAATATAAATTCCACTAGTTGTTGTCATTCCCACAGTATACCCGGCGGATGAAAGTATGTGTTCAATGAGTCTTGTGGTCGTTGTTTTCCCATTGGTACCGGTTACTGCTATTATCGGGACATTTTCTGGTGGATCGTTAAAGAGTTTATCAATGATATGCCCTGCAACATTGCGTTTCTTTCCGCTGCCAGGATTATGATGCATTCTAATACCAGGTGCAGCATTTATTTCTATAATTGCACCTTCTTCATTAAGGGGTTTACTAATATCCCGGCACAGCAAGTCTATTCCGCAAATATCCAGCCCAATGGCACTGGCGGCCCTTTGGCATAGTTCCATATTCTCTTGACATATTAACTCAGTACAATCTATAGCTAAACCACCGGTTGATAAGTTTGCATTATCTTTTAAATATAACCTCTCTTCGTTAGGAAGAACAGACGTTAATGAATAATCTCTTTCTCTTAAATAGTCAGTAAGTGTATTATCAATCTTAATCTTGGTTAATTCTTTTTCGTGACCTTCACCTCGGCGAGTATCTTTATTAATAGTTTGTATTAGATTTTCTATAGAACTCATTCCATCTCCAATAATATAGGGAGGAACTCTTTCGGAAACAGCAACGATATCACCATATACGCAGCATACTCGATAGTCACTACCACTTATATGTTTTTCAATCATAATATCTTTATAGTCCCTCATTAACCGATCATAAGCAATGCATAGCTCTAGATCATCTTTGATGTTGGCGATAACTCCTTTGCCTTGGTTTCCGAACTGGGGTTTAAGTACTACCGGATAACCTAGATCCTCAGCACCTAATATAGCATCAAGCTTACTTGAAACTTTCCAGCCACGGGCGACTGGGATACAATGTAGGTTTAGTAGCCCCTTAGTTAGTAATTTATCCTGGGCAATACTTACAGCGATTTCCTTGGTATCACTGCCTACGGTTGCTTGAATCGTTTTTGAGTACTTTCCATAACCTATTTGGAATATGCTTTCTTCGCCTATTCTAAGGATTGGGAGTCCTCTTTTTTTTGCCTCATTACAAATGTCAAGTGTACTCAAACCGAGTTGTTCATTCGCTAATATCCCCTTTAACTTAGTTAACCTTAAGTCTAAATTAAATTGTCTTTTATTAATCAACGAGTTAATCAGGTCAACTGCAATATTTCCACACTCTAGCCCGGCATTCTTATATTCATATTGATAAATGACATAATACATCTCCCCGGCTATCTCCCTAGCTTTACCGTATTTTATTTCTACACCAATCATATTGTGGAGTGCTATGATGATATGTTCTGAAACATGTGCCAAGTAAGTTCCCTCTGTAAGTCTCTTAATAAAGCCCCTATCTTCATCTATACCACATCTATGCTTTGTAAGCTCTGGCAACATACCTACTAAATTCTTATTAAAGCCGTCAATCTCTTTGCTAGGAACTTCACTATACCCTTCGAGATCTAGATTCAGCCTTATACACTTTTTGTGTGAATATATATTCCTGCCCGGAAAGACTTTAGAACTAATAATTTTCACGTAGTTTTCCTCCTCATCCGTATGCCTGTCATAAAGTTGAAACGTTCTATAAGTCAGTGGTATGAATTTAACAACATTATTTATATAAAGATAAGTAATAGGTTGAAAGAAATGATTTTACAAGAATTGCGATCAAAGCATTGCAATTCTAATATACGATTTCTCTCGTACATTGAATCATCCACAATAAAAGCGGTTACGCGCTGATTGG
>JADQBO010000086.1 GCA_016278585.1 Desulfosporosinus sp. | reverse complement strand
TTTAATTCTCTAAAGGACTCGTTAACAAAGGAGATAAAATCAAGGCTTGGCTCAACATAAACTCTAGTGGGTATATTATGCATAAACATACCTGCTGTGTTCTTTTCCTTTTTACCCGTTCGATTTAAAATAGGCGTTTCAATAGCTATATCCTTCTTATTGCTTTTTTTCGATAAATATAAAGCAATAAGTGCATAAAAGACACTGAATTCAGACACTTTATTTAACTCACAAAAACTTTTCAATTTAGAACTTAGTGATTGGGATAAAGTAAAACTTTTTCTTTTTCCAACTAAGCTGTTGAACCCTTTGTTGTCAGTCATTGATATAAACTCAGGAACTGTCTCAAATACGCCTGACCAGAATTCCTTGTGCTTATTAAAACGTTCGGAAGCCATATAACTCAATTCATCATTAATATGATCAATAAAGGACGGTTCATCGTTATTATGTGAACAAATACCCTGAAGTAGTTGCCAATATTCTTTCATAGTTTTTCTTATTATTAGCACGAATCCCCAAGCATCCGTAATTGTATGATGGAACTTAAAGTAACAGATATTTTTTTGGTCACCTAACTTAGCCGTAGCAAAGTAAAAAAGTTCGGTATCGATTAAGGAGAATGGGGTTTCAGTCATTTCCTTTTCCCATTTTTCATAATCTTTTTGACCATTTTCGTAACTGAAATCTAAACTATCAAAATTCTTTTTAACAAAATCTGCAAAATATTGTTGTGGTGTACCATTATGATCAACTAATCTAATTCGTAGGGCATCATTGTGTTTAATAACAATATTTACGGCTTCATTCATTAAAGCAACGTTAATTTCCTCATGTATAATCGCAGTTGCGGATGAATTGGCTTGGCTTGTGCCTGGGTATAAATTATCCGCAACCCAGATAGATTTCTGGGCACTTGTTAAGGGATATAACTTGTTCATGCTTATTACCTTCCTTCTGAACCAATTATCTATATATGGTTCAAAATTTTGTTAATCACGCAATTAATAACTTTTGCTACAATTTACACCAATCTAATTTGAAAAAATTTCATGAGCTGTTGTTCCTATCCATATCTTACTGATTAGTAATTCAACATAAACTAAGGTTTTCCTTCTTTAAAAGCTGTCAGGTGTAAAACAATAGAGATTATTCAATATTTTCTTGGTATAAAAGTCATGAAAAAAACCGCCTTCGAATTACAATCAATAGGCAGTTTTTTTACATACTTATTTAAGCTATTAATTACAAATAAGCTACTTGTTTCTTAGACTATAGAAAGACTACTGGGACGTAAAGAATAATCCTTACTCTAATTTAATCCGAAGCGAAAACCTCCTCCGCTAAAAACCAAAATAACATTAGCGAGTTGGAGGAGGTCAGAAGAGTGGAGACCTAAATTATCTCCTAAATAATCGCGCCCATAAGCTACGATTTTCAATTTTTCTAAATACAAGCCTCATCTGATTGATAGGATTTCTTAGGTCTACCTTGGCCCAAGCTAATTTGATAAAAATCATCATCCTTTCTTCTGTATTACTTATACTATAACCCCGCTTGTGCATTTCTAAACATATAACTTTGTTTCATTATTTCAAAAATTAACCTACTTAATAAAATATAATCCGTAATTTAATACGCCGGATTTTTTATAAAATTGCGTATTGTTGATAAGTGATTTTCTAATTATAGTTTAAGAACTTCTAAATAATGAATCTGATGCCCATCCTTTTCGTGTACTTTAAATGTGTATCCATCGGTTTCAATTTCTGAATCTGTATCCGCGATGTTTTGAGTTAAGTACCACCCACCTATTGTATCAACATCTTTGTGGTCGAAATCTGTACCCAGTAAATTATTTACATCCTCAATGAGCAATTTAGAGTCTAAGATATAATGATCTTCATTGATTTTTCGAATCTCCAATAGCAACCGTTTTGGGTGCAAGTTCTCTTACGACATGCAGGAAGGTTACCAAGGCAAATGCAATTCCAAATGATAATAAGTGTGTAATTAATTCATTTAATTCAAAATATGGGTAAGACATTTCACCTCCCTCAAAGGTAATTAAACACTATGGACCAGTAGATGTAACGACGGAAATAAGTTGGAAGAGGTATCTTCCTTTTTAAAGGTTATATGACTCCTACCTGATTTTGATTTATAATTTCAACGATTTTGTCCGACGCACTTCTGTCTAACCTATCGTGGTAACTGTCGACCCGTTTTCGCCAGTTTGCATGTTTGATATTATCATTCAAAATCCCCAGCAATTGTTCTCGTACAGGCCGTTCCCGATTGATAGGATAAACTAAACCTTGAGTAGTAAGATACTGCATGTTAAATTGTTCTTGCCCAGGTAGAGTGGAATAGACGAAAATCGGTATCTTCTTCCAAAGGGCTTCACTAATGGTTACACCACCCGGTTTAGTCACAATCGCATCCACTTGGTTATATAAGAGAGCCATTTCTTTCTTTGATGAAATATATGAGCGAGGATAAATATTTTTAATCTGCCAGGACCTGATTTCTTTAAAGAGCCTTTTATTATTACCACAGAGAACCGTGCAATAAAAGTCCGGAGAATTCTTTAGGACTTGTAAAAGCTCATTCACATCTCCTAAGCCATTATTTCCACCTGCAATCAAGATATGGTAAGGGGGGGACAATTTCTGCTGTCGTGTAGTAGGAACTAACCACTCGTCCACTGGAATACCGGTTATAAGTACCTGATGATTAGGGACTCCATCTTTTTCTACTAACTCGTTTTTTAACGGAGTATCTGCAACAAAATGATAATCGACTCCACTGCGCCCCCAAATATTGTTAATAAAAAAATCCGTGTAAACGTTAATAACGGGAGTGTGAATCTTCCCTTGAACTTTGAGACTCGAAATTAAAAGAGATGGATAAGCTTGAGTACAAACTATTAGGTCAGGCTGTTCTTCTAGCAGGAGTTGTTGCATCTTTGTTTGGAACAGACTTTCGTGTACTTGCCTATATTTTGCACTACTTGACGGGTAAGCAAAACAATCATAAGCCCAATTGTAGGTTTTGGGAGAATAACTAATCCAGTTTAAATAGAGGTTCGTAACGACTTTTTCCAATTGAGGGCTAAAATAACTTAGGAAGTCAATACTCCTAAATTCTCCTTGAATCCGTTTTCTAAGAGAGCTTATTAAGGCATTAGCCACAGAGTGATGTCCTGTAGGTATATTTAAAAACGGTAAGAATAAAATCTTTTTCAAGCTATATCTCTTCTTTCTTCAAAAATATAGTGTTAGTGTTCTCCACAGTCGTCCGTTTTAAGCTAAACTCTGTAAAAAATTTACGGATGCAAAAACCCATTACCTGGGTTGACATAATACCAACGGTATCGGGAAAAATTACGAATATAGTTGTTAAAGACTTGGAGAGGAAAACAATGGCTATTCCTTTGATACAAATAAACTGGAGGAAGAATGATGCATTGGATCTATGACTTAATGATATTAATCGTCTTCGTTGCGGCAATATATACCGTTATTCCAGACTTATTTTTACATCGCCTTGGGATTGGAAGTTGGAAACGCCATTATGGTCCTGGAGTCGCTATAACCTTTGATGATGGACCAGATGAAAACTTTACACCACGTGTACTGGATATTCTTGACTATCATAAAGTATCTGCAACATTTTTTCTCGTCGGTGAGAAGGCAAAGCGTTATCCTCATTTAGTTGAACAAATACTTTTAAGGGGGCATATGATTGGTGCTCATTCTCAACATCACCGTTTTAGTTGGAAAATGTCACCTCTGGCAACCTGGAAAGAATGGCAAGAAACTATAAATACCTTAGAATCTCTAACGGGTCATGAGATTAGATGGATTCGTCCGCCTTGGGGAACGTTTAACCTAGCACTATGGGTGTGGATGAAAAAACATAAAAAAAAGGCTATTTTATGGAGTGCTAAAGGAAATGAATGGCAGGTTAAATATACTCCATTACAAATTACCCTACGAATTCTTAAAAATATAAAACAAGGGTCTATTATACTTCTTCACGATAGTGGCGGGGAACCTGGCGCGCCTGAGAATTCTATAAGAGCCTTAGATATGATTTGCCAGCGGATCATTGAGGAATTCAAACTTCCAATAGCCCCTTTAGAAATTCCAGAATGGACATGGTGGCGCCGCTCTGCTTATGTGATATGGGAGAAATGGGAATATCTTTATGCTAATTATTTTCAAATTAAACGGATTGATGCCACCAGCTTGTTCCGCATAGCTAAGAAACGTTACCAAGGTCCCAAACTTTATGATGAAGATAGAACTTTGTTAGCTCAAAAGGGGGATATAGTTGCTGATATCCACATAGATAGCGTTCGATTGAAAAGCAAGGAACGTGATCCACAAAGAATTGGATTAAAAGCGCTATCACAAGTTCGTAAATCTTTGCCTATGCTCGCTAACTATATTGCAAAAAGCCCAGAGTACCAAAACGTTAAGGTCTTAGTGGGGCTTACGTTACTAAATCGCGGCGCAAAAGGTCTAGGCTTTGAAGTACTGGAGATGCCTTCTTCCTGGGCCATTCGCAGAATGGGAATTACTCAAAAGGTTATTATGTCTGTTTATCAACCGTTTGGCAAATCTCGTAACAACAAACGTTTGGGAAATAAGCCAAAATTAGTTTGGATTAGTAAACAGAAACTACTTGATTTATGGCTGCCACAAAACGAGGATGCTGCTATAGAGGCTATCCCTTTAGAATAAGGTCATAGTGCTAACTCCCTTGAAAAAAATGGGACCCGTAGATATTAAAAAGCCACTACTTCCGTTTTAAACTCTGACCAATAACAAAACTCCACTATAAAATAATCATAGCGGAGTTTTCCTAATACGATATATTACCGTATGCGATACTTTTTGAATTACATTATTTTCAATTCAAGTACCTTTTTAACAGCCGAAGCCCGACCGTTGACTTGTAATTTTCGGTAGATCGCGGTAACATTTTTTCTGACGGTAACCTCAGCAATAAAAAGTTTGGCAGCAATCTCAC
>JADQBO010000204.1 GCA_016278585.1 Desulfosporosinus sp. | reverse complement strand
ATATAGATGTTATTGCAGTCGAATATGGGTATGGGACAGTTGAAGAATTACAGGCTGCACACCCTGATTTTATGGTCCCAAGTGTCCAGGCCTTAGGGGCATTACTACTTTCCAGATAACTTAAGAGTTCGGTCCCTTCTCGCCGTCTGTCACAGGATAGCGAACTGCAGCGTCCAAATAAACATAATTTTCGTCTCTTTCTTGCCTTACCATTCCTACGATACCACTATCCTTTGTTTCTTCTAAGTGTTTATGAACAACATACTGATAAGCGCGCTCATCCCAGGGATCTATGAAGTCGATAACTGTATTGAAATAGGTTTTGATGGGAATTTTAAGATGACGGTGATAAATTTGTAAGGTTGTATCCGGTGACTCCATACGTATTCCTCCCTTTTGATGTTAGTGTAGGAAAAAACTCAAAAAAATATGTGTCAACCTGAGGAAAGGCGAGTGAGTATGAAAGAACCTGAAATAAAGTTAGTTCATGGTGAGAGTCCACCAATCCGAAACTTAAATTGGGTAGATTTAAGCTTAGTTTTAAGCGGGGTCGCGTGTATATATGTTACCCTAGCTTTTGGAACATTCTGGTTAATGGAAGTGTGGCCTCATGAACGTGTTTTAATATATTTAAATGCTTTTATGACTCAGTTATCCTTTGGGCTCTTGATCTGGACACTAAAAAAAGTCCGACATTGGACATGGGCGGATTTTGGTTGGCAGAGTGTGCCACTCAAACCGATGATCTCGAAGGTCTTGACCCTCTATGCAATAACCTGGGTTATTAATATATGTTATGCTTTAATCCTCTTTAATTATGGGTTTACTCCTCCGGAAAAAGATGTTTACTCTCAGCTACTAGGACAGGTCACCTGGTTAACATTGATCCTTAATCTGCTCCTTGCTGGCGTCTTAGCACCCCTTGTAGAAGAAACGTTATTTCGGGGAATGATCTTTGGAAGTTTACAAACGTATTTCGGAAAATGGACTGCTGCTGTGATTAGTGCTGGGATTTTTTCTGCTCTGCATTTCCAAGCTTACGGATTCTTCCCACGCTTCGTCTTAGGCATAGTCCTGGTATATCTTTTTGATAAGTATAAATCCCTCTATCCGTCAGTTGCCTTACATGCGTTAAATAACATAGTCGCTACCCTGATGGCGGCTGGATTATTGGTTAAATAAAGGAGAGTACAGATGAAGCAAAGGGAACAACGGACCTTGAAAATAGCAATTGATGGCCCTGCGGGAGCGGGAAAAAGTACGGTTGCCAAGATTGTAGCAAAACAATTACAGCTTTTCTATTTAGATACCGGCGCCATGTATCGAGCTATAGCTTATAAAACCCTTAAAAGCAGAGTGCCCATTGACGACGAATTTAGAGTCAGCGAAATTGCTAAAAGCACGGAGGTTATCCTTGATCATTCCGATCAACGAATTGTTTGGTGTGATGGAGAGAATGTCACCCTAGACATACGCTGTCCTGAGGTAACACGTGCTGTTTCCGTTGTGGCGGCTTATCCTGGGGTTAGAGAACGTTTAGTTGAACTTCAACGTTTAGAGGCTAAACGCGGTGGAGTCGTCATGGATGGCCGTGATATTGGCACTTATGTTTTACCAGATGCTGACTTTAAATTTTTTTTAACAGCGACTTTAGAGGAACGGGCAAAGCGTCGGTGGATAGAGCTTAAAAAGGCGGGAAAAGAAGTAACCTTCCAAGAGGTTGCCCAAGATATGGAGCAACGTGACCGCCTTGATACAGAGCGAGAGGTTTCTCCACTCAAGCCTGCTCAGGATGCAATCATACTCGATACGACCGGGTTAACTGTTGAAGAGCTGGTTGCCAAAATTTTAGCGTTGGCGCAGGAGGGTAAATGATGACGTTGTATAGTTTTGCCAAAATATTATTTCGTCTCCAATTCCGATTGATGGGCTGGAAGGTACAAGGGGCTGAAAACATGCCGACCAAAGGACCGGTTATCTTAGCAATTAACCACGTTAGTCTCTGGGATCCCCTTGTAGCAGCCTCTAGTGTTCATCGCCAGGTCGCATTTATGGCTAAAGAAGAATTATTTGAGATACCAGTTTTAGGGAGTATTTTCTCCAAGCTAGGCGCTTTTCCGGTTAAACGTGGGCAGGGGGATATGAATGCTATTCGACAATCTTTGGCAATCCTAAAAGGGGGAGGTGTATTAGGGCTATTTCCAGAAGGAACTCGTTCAAAGACTGGAGAAATTCAGAAGGGTATGCCGGGAATGGTTCTTCTTATGGAAAAAAGCCAAGCCTCTGTTGTCCCTGTTAAAGTGTATGGAACAGCGAACTTGTTAACAAAAGGGTGGGGAAAAATTGCGATAATCATCGGTAAGCCTCTGACGGCTCAAATGCTAAAGGTACCGGATGGGGTAGAAAATCGTCGGGAATGGATCGCAGATCAGATAATGAAGGCAATGATCGAATTACCCGAAGCAAAGTGAGTGTTTGTTTTGTTTCCGTGCCCCCTTTCCCAATAAAACTACGTAGCTTTGCAGGAATTCTGGAGCAGAATAGAGAATTAGTTCTTTACAATTTTTAGGGAGGTCCTTAGTTTGAACGTCAAGCGAGCGGCAAAAGCTGGGTTCTGTTTTGGTGTTAAGCGCGCTCTTGATATGGCAGAACGAACAGTGGAAACTTCACAAGCGGTGTCACTTGGGCCACTCATTCATAATCAACAAGTTGTTAAACGTTTAGCAGAGCGTGGTATTCAAGTGATTGAGGATTTGGATGAGCTAACAAGCCAACAAGCTCTGATTATTCGATCCCATGGTGTAGCCCCCAGCGTTTATCAGGGGGCCAGTAATAAAGGCATCCAAGTGGTAGATGCTACTTGCCCTTTTGTTCAGAAAGCTCAACGTTTGGCAGCGGAGTCTGCCCTGATGGGGCAACAAGTCGTTGTAGTAGGAGATAAATTTCACCCAGAAGTACAAGGGATTCTTGGTTGGGCTGGAGAACAGGCGATACCGATTCAAACGGTTGAAGAAGCCAAAGAGTTGCCATTTTACTCTCAGCTAGCGGTTTTGGCTCAAACAACTCAACCAGCAGAAACGTTTACTGGGATTGTCAATGAACTAAGCGATCATACGGCAGACCTAAATGTTCATAATACAATCTGTAACGCAACAGCAGAGCGGCAAAAGGCTGCCCGTGAGTTAGCGGATACGGTGGATGTTATGGTGGTAGTAGGTGGGCGAAACAGCGCCAATACCCAGAAATTAGCAAGTATCTGTGCGGAACGCACGAAAACATATCTGATTGAAACGGCAGATGAACTAGAAAGTGTTTGGTTTAAAGAAGCTAAGAGTGCGGGTTTGACTGCGGGTGCTTCTACACCAGATTGGATAATCGAGGAGGTTTACAGTAAAATGACGGAAATGAATGAACAAGACATGGATATGACGAATTGGTTGGATAGTTTTCAGGAGCTTCATCAGGGGACTAAGGTTACAGGGACTGTTGTAAAAATAACAAGAGAAGAAGTCTTTGTTGATATTGGCTGGAAATGTGAAGGCGTAATTCCTCTGAATGAACTATCGGTGACAAGAAAAACCAGCTCCGAGGACGCTGTGTCGATTGGAGATCAAATCACTGCTGTAGTGATTCGTGTGGAAAATGAAGAAGGGAATACGGTTCTCTCTAAACGAAAAGCGGATGAAGAAGGAGCCAAGGAACGTTTAGAGAAAATAGCAGAGAGTAAGGAAGAGATTCAAGCTGAAGTTGTTGAGGTCGTAAAGGGTGGTTTAGTGGTTGATGTAGGAGTACGTGGTTTCGTTCCTGCATCCCAGATTCAAGTGGGATATGTCGAAGATCTAAATCAGTTTTTAGGACAGACTCTCCGGTTACGCATGATCGATTTTGATCCTTCTAAACGAAAGGTCGTTCTTTCCCAGAAAGTAATTCTAGAAGAAGAACGAGCGATTAAGCGCACCCAGTTGCTGGAATCCCTTAAAGAGGGTGATGTAGTGACAGGGGTAGTCCGACGAATGGCTGATTTTGGTGTTTTCGTTGATATTGGTGGAATTGATGGCCTGCTTCATATTTCAGACATGGCCTATACTCGAATTAAGCATCCCTCGGACATGCTATCGATTGGCGATGAAGTGGAAGTACAGGTTTTAAAGCTTGAACAGCAAACCGGGAAAGTATCCCTGGGACTTAAACAACTTAAAGAGAGTCCATGGGATCAGGCAGCGGCAAACTTTCCAGTAGGATCTTTAGTTAACGGCAAAGTAGTACGTATCGTTCCTTTTGGTGCCTTCGTGGGGCTCGGAGAGGGAGTGGATGGATTAGTTCATATTTCCCAATTATCCGAGCACCGTGTCAATAAAGTGGAAGATGTGGTTAAAGTCGGAGATATGGTGTCGGCTAAGGTTATGGAATGTAAGCCAGAAGAAAAACGCATTAGTCTAAGTATTCGCGAGGGAATCGCAGACTCTACCCAGGCAAGTGATAAACAAGCCTTAGCTTCGCAATCTGAAATCAAACCCGTAACCATTGGAGATGCAATAGGAGATGTTCTCCAACCAGAAAGTCGCGATTAGTACCTGCTGAGAAGTCACTATACTTTACTTGTGCACTAAATGGAGTTAAAAATGACTTCCTGTTCAAAGCGCAGGAAGTCATTTTACTGGCATACCTAGGACCATTCGTGGCCAGTGGTCCCTTCTTGCCATTCTGCAAGAAGGCTAATCCGTGCGAAGACAGTGTTTTCGTGGCCATTCATGGCCTTGGCGCTAGCCACGTTTTCTTGATTCGTAATGCTAAGGCCAATTTTGGATTAGGTTTTAGGAGGAAGGGGATCCAGATGGCTAAACGACAACCGACGCAGCCTATAGATTTTCCAATATTATACACAGCCTTAGCGCTGTTAGCCTTTGGATTAATTATGGTGTTAAGTGCCGGGGCAGTACGTGGCTTTAATGCTACGGATAATACGTATTTCTATTTCACCCAGCAACTAAAATGGGCCCTTGTTGGGTCGGTTTTTGCGTTGATGGCCATGAGACTTCCGTATA
>JADQBO010000187.1 GCA_016278585.1 Desulfosporosinus sp. | reverse complement strand
TAAATCTAAGGCCTGCAGTCGCCGCAGGAGCGGTTGCATGAGGGTTCGGCAGAACTAATAAGGCAGTATCCTGTTCAGCGGTGAGGTCCACAATAACTTTTTCCGTTTTACCAATCTTAATCTCAGTTTGGACTTGACCACCATTTGCTATAACCTTTTCGGAGATTTCTGCTAATACCTCTGCGGAGTGTTTATGAAGGCCGTCTTCAAACCAGTGGAAAAATCGCATCCGTGTTGAGGAAGTATTAATCCATTCATCCCCTAAAAAATGTTTCCACCCTTCATCTAAGATGAAGACTGCCCTTAGAGGTAACTTTAAAGCTAAAGACATCTCAGTTGCCATTTGACCGGCTGCATCCGCCGAAGGCGAACCATCGGTAATCAATAGAATCTGACCGTTCATTTGGAAACCCTCTTTCTGCTATTTAAAAAATCAGAACCAATATCATAACCAGTGCGGCACCGCAAATAGCAAATAGATCTTCATGTTTATCATTACTAAATAATGACAACTGTTTCTCTTCTTTTTTCTCAGACATATCTTTGCCTCCTTAATATTACCCTTTAATTACTTTTATTAAAAGAACCATAGAACCACGAGTAAGGAAAGTGCAGCCTTAGCAAAACCTGCAACAGAACCAATAATTAGTGGAGTTCCTCCGGCTTTTCTCATTTCGGCAAAGGAAATTTGCAAGCCTAAGCCAGTAAGACCGATTGCGAAGAACCAGCCGTAAATTGTACGAAATGCAATTAAATCTGCGGAAGCAGGGTTAGTAGGACCAAAAGCACCAAAGGAAGTTAAGGCAACAGTTACAATAAAACCAAGCACAAATAAGGGAAACTTGCTAAAGAAGGTTTTACCCGCACTAGAACCTGTCTCTACGGTATTATCATCCGACATTTTAGCATAGAGAACCGTAATAAACAGTACCACTAAAGGTAAGAATACAACACGGGTTAAGTTGTATATTTCACCGACTTTTAAGCTGATCGAAGGAACAGCTGCGGTTCCGGGGTCAAAGGCAAGGGCTGCTGCTAACACTTGTCCAGAGTTTAAGATGCCTGTCCCAGCCCACATTCCAAATTGCTCAGGAGTTAATCCTAATAAGTGCCCTAAGACAGGGAAAGTGAATAAGCAAACAATACCGAACGAAAGAATAGTGGCAATGGAGTAAGCGATATCTTCTCCTCTGGCTTTAACTGCCGGAGCAACTGCTACGATGGCTGATACACCACATACACCAGCTCCAGCAGCAAGGCATGCTGCAGAACCAGGATGCATTTTATATTTTTTACCTAACCACATTGTGAAAAAGATTGTGGAAAACATGAAGGTTGCAATCAATAAGATGGAAGTTGAACCTAGCTTAGCTAATTCCGCTAGGCTATAAAGTGATCCCAGGAGAATTACGCCCATTTTAATAAAAATACGAGATGTTTTTACACCAATTTGAGCCCAAGAGGGAATTCCAATCGTATTTCGAATGACCATACCAACAATAATTACAATAATTACGTAATTGATTTTTAAGACTTTACCCAAGAAATGAGAATTAGTTTTTATGAACCCTTCGATACCTGCCCACTCACCACCGAACGATTTTGTACCCATTGCTAGCAAAGCAATGATAAACATAAATAGAATTCCTGGTAATGCTTTGATCCATGTACTAGTGTTTTCATTCACAACAAATTCCTCCCAATTTAAGTTTTAATTTGATCTTAGCTATTATTTTTATTAAGCACCCTCTTTCAACCTTCGTTGTTGCTTTCACTAAGACTAAATGCAAGTCTTATACCAATTTTACATAGTAGGTATTAATTATTTCTATAGCTCCATTTACTGAGAATTTGTTCGTGTTGAGTACTTGCTTTTTCGACAATTATCAGCCTTCGCCCGGAGGCAATTTTAAACAATTTTCGGCTTAGTTCATCCTTCGCCCCTGACGTATATTGTTACTGGAGACGATGCCGCTGCAGGCTTTTGCCACCAAAACTGAAACGTAATAGAACGTCTATTTATAGAAGTAAGCGTCTAATTAGATCAACTACAAAAAAGGAAAAATGGCCAGATGCCATTTTTATACTATAAGATAATAATATAAATCAATATTTCACTTAGAGGTTTTAGCTGATTTTTAGATTTTATAAATGTGACATATTGTCATTATGACATATTGTCATGACGCTATGTCATGTATCAGTACTATATGATTCTAGTTTACGATAGAGATTTCGAACACTGATGCCAAGTAGTTTTGCTGCTTGAGTTTTATTTCCCTCGGCTAATTCAAGAGTAGAAAGAATATAAAGTTTCTCCACCTCTTCAAGGCTCGGGTAACCCTTTACTTTTTGAATACTTTTGAATTCATGAACAAAATCCAAGTCGCACACGTTTACTTGCTCGGTCTGCTCACTGTCTTGGATTATGTCCCCTCTATATTTCTCTGGCCAGATATCTTGGGGTTGAATCACAGTACCAGTGGCTAAAATTTGACCACGTTTGATTAAATGGGCTAGTTCACGAATATTACCTGGAAAGTCATAGTCCAACAACATTTCTTTAGTCTTCTCGGATAATACATAATTAACCTTAAAATCATCTTGATTTGTAGAGGAGAACTTTTTCAAAAAATAATCTGCGAGAAGAAAAATATCCTTCTTGCGTTGACGAAGGGACGGTACGTTCAAAGTAATTGCATTTAGGCGGTAAAATAAGTCTTGTCGAAACCGATCCAGATTCATTTCATTTTGCAAATCGCGATTGGTCGCCGCAACAATTCGAACATTAACTCGACGCAGCCGATTATCCCCAACCCGTCTGAATTCTCCTGTTTCCAAGAAACGTAAAAGTATAACCTGAATTGATAAAGGCATTTCTCCGATTTCATCTAAAAATAAAGTGCCTTGATCTGCCATTTCAACAAGTCCGATTTTTTTACTTCCGGCTCCAGTAAATGCACCTTTTTCATGACCAAAAAGTTCACTCTCAATTAGAGTTTCGGGAATAGCACCACAGTTTATTGGGATATATGCACGGTCAGCGCGTGTGCTCCAAACATGTACCGCTCGAGCAATAAGTTCTTTCCCGCTCCCACTTTCCCCCCTAATGAGAACAGATTCATCACTTTGAGCAACTTTCTTCGTAATTGTCAAAAGGCTCTTTAGCAAAGGACTTTCCCCAATAATCTCTAACTCTGAGGTTTGGCGATTCAGAGCCTCTCGAAGACTCGTATTTTCCATGAGCAGTTTTTGCTGCTTACAAGCTTTTTTCAGGGTGATTTCCAGTTCTGATAAATTACATGGTTTAGTTAGGTAATCAAAGGCACCTAACTTCATTGCCTCAATGGCTGATTCGATGGTACCATGCCCGGTTAACATAATGATTTGTACGTCTGGCTGGTGAACTTTGATTTGTTCTAATAAATCCAGTCCATTGCCGTCAGGCAACTTTAAGTCTAACAGAACTCCGTCGAAAATATTTGACTTTAAAAGAACAAGTGCGTCCTGAATCGTTCCTGTTTCAAATATCTCATACCCTTTTCGACTCAATCGTTTGCTAATGACAGAGCGTAATTCATCCTCGTCATCAATAATCAGTATTCTATACTTATCAATCACTGTCTAACCTTCCTTATAAGAAGGTAACGAAATACTCACGGTAGTCCCTTTACCTTCACTACTTTCTATGATTAAGCGTCCATTCATACCTCGTATGATGCCATAGCTTACAAACAGACCCAGACCGGTCCCTTGACCCACAGGTTTGGTGGTGAAAAATGGATTCAAAACATACTTTAATTCACTTTGTGGTATCCCCTTGCCATGATCTCTTACTACAAAATGAATAGTTTCGTCTGTACGCCAAGCTTCTATTTCAACTTGGGTATTAGCTGGAGAAGCATCTAGGGCATTTGATAAAATATTTAAGACCACTTGCTGCCATTCATTTTCATTACCTGTAACATATAGACCAGGTTGCAATCCCTTTACCAGGGTTATATTGCCTTGCTTTGCCTTATATTCTAATAGATTAATCATTTGAGAACTCGCTACCCCAATGTCCAATATATCATACTCGAACGTTCGTTTGCGTGAAAATTGTAGGAGGCCATTTGTAATTTGCTTACAGCGGACAATTTGCTCCGACGTAATCCGTAAACTTTTTTTAATTTCGTCAATATCTACATTATTTGACTCGTTTAAGCAATCCAGTAATTCCTCACTGTAGGCTGAAACAATCGCTAGAGGGTTATTAATTTCATGAGCAATCCCTGAGGCTAAAAGCCCCAAGGCAGCCATTTTATCCGCTTCAATAATTCTTGACTCCATCTCAACCTGTTGGGTGACATCCTCTAGTATGACAAGGTATTCTGCCCCTTCACTATTCCCACTTGGAATGGGATGGTTCAGTTGCCTCAGATATTTGCGTTCCCCGTTTAAATTAAAGGATTTCACGCGACCGCTTTCAAGGAGTAAACAATCAATGTCTTCTTCACTTTGTACAACGTCTTCACAGGAAAGATCAACATAGTTTATCTCTCCAAACCATTCCGCAAATATAGGGTTCCACCAGATGATTCGTTTATGAGCGTTTAACAAAATCATACCTGCTCCTATACCATCGATTACGGTTCTGAATAGTTCCTTTTCTGATTTAATGTTTTGATTTTTTTCATCCAGCATAGCTATAAGTTGTTTAAACGAATATGCCAGTCGTCCGATTTCATCTCGAGTAGTATAAGAAAAGTCTGCTTGTAAATCCCCCGTTTCCCTAATTTTTTGGACTTGAGCTTCAAGATCTTCGATTGGCTGTACCAGCTTTAATCCGAAAACAATACCCAGCATTATTACCCCAGCAATAGTTAGGAATAAAATCCCTCCCCAATTCTTGGCTAAGGCATAAATAGGTTCATACGCTTCTCGGGCAGGCTGTTCGATAAAAACTCCCCAATCAGTTTTTTCGACTTTGGCAAACCGCCCTATGACTTTCTCGCCCTCTCGATAAATATACTCATCAGGGGGCTCCTTCCCAGTTAGAAAGCTTTTTACCGCAGGA
>JADQBO010000077.1 GCA_016278585.1 Desulfosporosinus sp. | reverse complement strand
CACTGCACTAACTTCAGGCGTGCAAACGACAACCGCTCGGTCTGCTCCGGCTATCGCATTGCGGAACCCTTGTTCAATTCCTGCCGGACAGTCAATGATCGCATAATCGAATTCCGCCTTAAGCTCCTCAGCTAAGGTTCTCATTTGCTCAGGGCTGACGGCTGTTTTATCCTTAGTCTGTGCAGCTGGCAACAAAAAGAGATTTGGGAAACGTTTATCTTTGATAAGAGCTTGTTTCAAGCGACAGTTTCCGCTCGTCACATCCACTAGGTCGTAGACGATACGATTTTCTAATCCCAACACAACATCAAGGTTACGCAACCCAATATCTGTATCGACAAGAACGACCTTGTGACCATTACTAGCCAATCCTGTGCCAATATTAGCGGATGTGGTCGTCTTGCCTACGCCCCCTTTTCCGGAAGTTACTACGATTACCTCTCCCATAGTTAGACCTGCCTTTCCATTATCGATTTTCGATGTTCGAAATCGAAGCGAACAATGTTCGCAGAAGATTTTAAGCCTTAAAGATTAATTCCGTTCTTCGATTCGCAGAATCGAATTCAAAGTTCGAACCTCGAACTACGAACATCGAACAACGCGTTAACGGGCCTTGCTACGCCAACCATTCATACTGGCCCCTTCTACCATCAATTGGTCATCTTTGATTTTGGCAATCTCCGGACCGCGTCCATCAGATCCATCATCCGGTGCCCTCGTTACCAAATCCGCAATTCGCAATTGAGTCGGTGCCAAATGATAGGCGCTTACTGAGGCCTTTCGATCACCTGTCGCTCCAGCATGGGCAACTCCCCTTAGGGAACCTAATACAACGATATTACCGGTTGCAATAATTTCTGCACCCGGGTTAACGTCACCCAGCACAACAACATGCCCCTCAAATTGCACGCTCTTTCCGGAACGAAGGGTACGTTCCACGAAAAGACAGTGTCCTTCCACCATCCCTTCTTCCCTTAGGCGTGCATCTTTTTCCTCGGTCACGTAGGGCTTCGCCTTGCTTGGGAGGTAGACTTCTTCCGTAGTCAACCATCCGGCAAGTTCCAACCGATATTTGTTTAGGACGGTTGCCAAGCCAGAGTGTTCATCCTCAGAAAATTCCCGTTTCCCTGCATAGCACCGAACGGTCGCGCCTTGGAGAAATTGGTCAGAATTTTCCATTAGATTATCGAGTTCGCTCATTAGCAATCCAAAGTCCGCCGTTGGATCAAGATATAAGACCAATCCGTCGCGGGTCCCCTTGAGTGCCACATGTTCTGTCCGTGTCAACCTGCACAATCCCCCATCGCTGTCATAATTCCACCGGTCAAAAAAGTATAATTTGGTGGCATAAGTGCAACTTTAACGGGCGCCTTCGCAAAAACTAACAAGAAGCATAATCCGTGCGAAGACAGTCTTCAAGAAGGCTAATCCGTGCGAAGACAGTGTCTGCAAGAAGGGCTAATCCGTGCGAAGACAGTGTCTTCGTGTGTGTGTGGGCGCCAGCTAAGTTTCTATAAATGCTCTTCTTTAAATTCTACAAGCCTATCCAAATTTCCTTTATCCAAACAAAAAAAACGAGGACAAATTTCCTCGTTTTTCAGCCTACATTCGCGTTCTACCAGTCAAAATATTCCCTAAAAGCCGCCTTGGCGACTAAACCTGCTGTATCTCCACCGTGTCCTCCAAATTCAACGACCCCGGCGAAGGCAATCTGGGGGTTATCATAAGGAGCAAAGGCTACAAAGACCCCGTTATATATATCACCGCTAATGGTATCTTTAGACCCGATCTGGGCGGTTCCCGTTTTCCCTCCGCCAGAGAATTCCGGCACATCTGCGAAGAGCCAGTTGGCAGTTCCTTCTCCGGTTGTCACGCCGTGCATTCCTTGTTTAACCTGTTCTAGAACCTCAGGAGATATCGAGACGGTATTAAGGACCTTAGGTTCATATTTTTGAACGGTCTCCCCAGTGATTGGATCTAAGAGTTTATCGACAACATAGGGTCGATAGCGCTTTCCACCATTTACCATGGTTGCGACGTAATTGGCTAATTGCAAGGGCGTATAGGCATTATAGCCTTGCCCGATAGAATTGTTATAACTGTCATAGACCTTCCAGTCAATATACTCGCTGACCATTTGCTTGTACCAAACGCCCACCTGCTTAATCTCAGCCTCTTTCTGCGCTAGCAGTTTCTGCTTAGCTTTTGCATCCGGGGCCTGGGCTAGTTTTTTCTCATAACTGGTCTCAATCTCGGCTAGCTTTTTATCACGAGACCTCTCATAGGTCGGACCAAAATAGGCTTTCTTCCATTCCGCTGAAGGTGTGATTCCTTTAGCTTCTCCTGGTAAATCAATTCCGCTTTCGACACCTAAGCCAAATTCACGGGCGACCTTACCAATAAATTCCGGATTGGAATCAAACACTCGACGCCCCATGATTTCAAAATAAATATTCGAAGATTTCGCCAGGGCTCGGTAAAGATCGACCATGCCGAAATAATTGCCGCCCCATTCCGAAATTCCTTGTTGTTGAGAAGCGCGGTTACCTAAGGAGGATAATTTATCATCGATCCTTTCATTAGGCGTTGTTAAGTCCAGTTGCAAGGCCGACATCGCTGTCACCATTTTAAAAACAGATCCCGGGGGATACACCCCGGTTATAACCCTGTTTAGAGAAGCAGCCTCTGAGGCGCGTTTGGGGTCTTGTGGCCAATACTTATCCGCTGTTTCCTCAGAAATTATTCCGATCAAGTCGTTGGGATCCATTCCCGGTCGCGAGGACATGGCAAGGACTTTTCCAGTATTGACATCCATCACAACAGCTGCTCCGGCATGGGCATTGGGTTTTTTCTTCTGAATATCCAGTATCACCTGATCGAGAGTATCATCGACAATCTTTTGCAAGTCCGCGTCAATCGTCAGTTGAACCGTCTTACCAGCTTCTGCTGCTTGAACTATTTGTTTGGCAACCGGACGAGCGTTGCTATCGACTTCAACTTGTTGAACGCCTTCTTTACCTCGCAACCAGAAATCATAGGTTTTTTCCACTCCTATTTTACCGACAATATCTCCCTGGGAGTACTCAAAACCCGCCTCTTGAGCATCGGAATTTTTATTGAACTGGGTGATTTCCGCATCGGAGATTTCTCGGACGTACCCCAAGAGCTGACCGACCAGGGTTTTTTCAGGATATGAACGAACAGGAATCGCTTCGACACTTACTCCGGGCAGCTCCTCCTGATGCTCGGCTATAGCTGCTTGGAGACTGGGAGGGACTTTATTCAGGATAATAACGGGTCGATAACGTTCCCACTGGTGATTTTGAATATTTGAGAAAATATCCATCGCAATCGAATCGACGGTTTGATTGGAATTAGGCCAGTAGGGCTTGACATAGTCTGCTAAGCGCAGGACAACCTCTTTCCACTCACTCCCTTTGGCTTGTTGTAAATCCATCCAATCTAAGTGGAGCACGAACTCTGGAATACTGGTTACTAAAAGCTTTCCGTTTCTGTCGATAATATCTCCCCGTGTGGGTGGCACCTTGACCAGCTTCATGGCATTTCCCTTCGCCATGGCAGCATAATAGGAACCTTGGGCGATCTGTAAACGCCAGAGGTTAAAGCTTAGAATTAAAAAAACAAGAACGACTACAGTGCTTAGGCCCAAAAGTCGATAGGTATAGGGTTTTCGTTCTCTCTCATCCATTCAAAAAACTCCTCTCCGATACGTTTTTTTGCGAGGCACAGCGCGAGGCGAGGTTCGTACCTCGCACCTTAGCGTTCATATCTGGGCCGATACCGCAGCCAGCCGCGGACGAAGGACTGGTGAATCCAGGGATAGGTTAGCGGTACCAAGATAGCATTATACAAGGAGACGCCTATTACCAAACGGCCGATATCCCCTATGGACCAATGAAGTCCAGCGCCTAAGCTTAAAAAGACAACCAAGATTTGTCCGACTGAGGTGACCAGAAAAACCATTAAAGTGGTTAAAAGAAAATTTTCTCGATACCAACGCTCTGCTAACCATACGCTTAAAAAAGAAACCACTGTGAGGGTAAACATATACATTCCAATGTAGCTACCTAAATATAGGTCTGCTAATAAGCCCGCACCTAATCCCCATATTACGCCTGACGCAAGTCTGTGATGCATAGCTATATAGATCGTTAAGAGCATGAGTAAATCCGGTTTAATCCCTGACCAAGACCAAAAGTGAAAGAGTGTTCCCGGTAAAATCAGGCTTAGGAGAAACATAACCGCGATTAAAAAATAACGCACTATTTTCCCTCCACCATTTTAACGATATAGGCCTCTTCTAAGGAGTCAAAGTTGACGAGTGGTCGAATATACGCGGTTTTGAGCAAACCAGAAGGGTCGAGCTCAATTTCTCTAACTTGCCCAATCGGGATATCTTTAGGGTAGACGCCCCCAAGCCCTGAGGTTAGTACAAGGTCTCCAACATTGATGCTGTCCTCTCTGCGAAAAAGCATTTGTAAATTCCCCTCCGAGGTCAGACGAGAACCGCGTTTATAGTTCCCTTGCACAATGCCAAACGTACCGTTACCGGTGCTGCCGCGTACCAGTGCACTTACTTGCCCTGCCCCATCAAGGATCAACAGGACTTCGGAGGTAGTCGGTGAAACAGACACCACTTTTCCCACAAGCCCCAACTCGCCGATAACTGGGGAATTATGGACAACTCCGTCATTGCTTCCACGATTTAAGGTTAAGGTTCGATACCAAGTGGTTGGATTACGACTTACCACGCTGGCCCCGACTTTTTCATATTTTTCAAGGGTTGGACTACGAAACTGACCCTGATCAAGTACATTGTAACGCATACCAGCCAAGATCTCAGTTTTCAGTTTTAAATTGTCCCCTGTAAGCTGGTCAACTTTCTTGAGAAGTTCTTCGTTTTGGCGCGCTACCTCTGTGAAGTTCCACAAGGCCCGCGTATTATCCTTTAGTGAGTTCCCTATCTGAAGAATCGGTTGTTCTAAAGGGCTTAAAACGCGTTGCATGACTGCCCCAACAGGGTTAGGAAAAATACGCCCCAGTCCTGTAAGCCGGATCGTTATTAATACTCCCAATAAGAGAAAGAAAACGAGAACCGCA
>JADQBO010000095.1 GCA_016278585.1 Desulfosporosinus sp. | reverse complement strand
AGTCTGCATTTTCAACTTGATCTAGAAATTCCTGCGCCTTGGTGATCTTGTCCGTGTAGTCATTTAAAGCGATTTCGGATTTTTCAGTTTCCCCTTCAGTCATTAGTTTCTGCGCTTTAGCCAACTTGGCAAGTGCCTGTCGCTCATTTAATTCACCCTTACGCACTGGATCAAAGGTTAAGGCCATTTGTATTTTCCCGATCAACTCAGAGAACCAATTTGAGGCATCAATTTCATTACCCTTAGTGTCAACTACAGGCACGTCTTCCGCATCTGTTTCTTCCGTGTCAGTAACTACGACATCTGTCTCTTCTATGTTTGTATCTTCTGTATTTGTCTCTTCTGTGTTTGTCTCTTCTGTTTCTGGACTCGTAGCATCTACTTCTTCATTATCTGTGCTTGCCATATCCATATTAGAGACATCCGAATTCGAGGTATCCTCACTTATAGGGTCTGCCTCTGTCGTCTCGGTGTTCAGGGTAGCAGACGTGGTTTCTACAGGTATCTCCGTTTCCCCCAACGCTAGCGTTGTGCCTAGCGGGAGTGCCAAAAGTGAAACAGTTACGGCAATTGCAAGTTGTTTCTTAATCGTTTTTGTCATTTTCATTTTGTTTTTCCTCTTTTCATTAGTAATCAGTTAAACACAATAATCATCGGTAAACATCTAAAGACTTTCTGCTCCAGTTCACCCTTAAACACCTTACATATAATAATTACGAACCATAGATCGTTTTTTAAGGGGGTTGTCCTAAAGTAATTGGCCTTAGTTTAATCCATGTGTGAAACCGTGAAATAGCGAAACAGTGAACCTGTCCCCCTGTTTCGGGACTTGTTAGACTGCGCCCATGCTGGGCGCACCTAAAAAAACACCGAGAATTAAAATTCTCGGTGTTGCTTTTTGCTTTATGGGGTGGGTGATGGGGCTTGAACCCACGAATGCCGGAACCACAACCCGGTGCGTTAACCACTTCGCCACACCCACCATAAGAATATTGTGTTATTGGTGCGCCTGGAGAGATTCGAACCCCCGACAACCTGCTTAGAAGGCAGATGCTCTATCCAACTGAGCTACAGGCGCGTTCAAGGATACGTTTTGTCAACCCAGGTTACCAGTCTACAAAAAAAACTGGGAATAATGGTCGGGGCAGAGGGATTTGAACCCCCGGCCTCCTGCTCCCAAGGCAGGCGCGCTACCAAGCTGCGCTATACCCCGAATTTGGTGACTTGATTAGTATAGCTCATCTTTACGTATTCGTCAAGGGAATTTCACAATAATTTTATTGTAATTTTATTTTCGATTTTTTCAGGAATGCGAGTTCTCTTATAGCACTGTTTCAAAAGTTTCTCCCGTAAAAGTTTTGCGCCTACGATGTGTAGACACAGATATTTTTCTAATAATTATTACAAGAATTATTAGTCAATTATTAGTCATAGTCAACACCCATTAAGAGTTTTTAGATTTAGTTTTTAGATTTTAACCTTAAGTGCTTGTAGGATTGGGATAGCCTTCTTAAATGCTTGTGCGCGGTGACTGAGCTTATTCTTCTCAGTTAGAGTTAGTTCGGCCATTGTTCGCGCGTACTCCGGAACGTAAAAGAGCGGGTCATAGCCAAATCCATCCGATCCCCGACGCTGGGTCAAAATTTCACCTTCAACAGTGCCCTCAGTCAGAAATTCTTTCCCTTCTGGAGTTGCCACAACTAATGCGCAGCGAAAACGTGCTGCTCTTTTGTCAATCTCCACAGTTTCTAACATCTGAAGTAACTTATCATTATTTCGTTCGTCATTTTTTGGCTCACCAGCAAAGCGTGCAGAATAGACCCCAGGTGCACCATCTAAGGCATCTACTTCCAGGCCCGAATCATCCGCTAAGGCAATTAGCCCTGTTTTCTTAACTGCTGCTCTAGCTTTTAGGGCGGCATTGTCCGCGAAGGTTTCTCCGTTCTCCTCCACGTCTTCCCAATCGGCAATATCTTTTAACGAAAGAACTTCAATGGCTTCATCTACAAGGAGTCCTTGAAGTTCCCGGATTTTCCCTTGGTTTTGAGTTGCAAGTATTATTTTCATGCGGTTGTTTCCACAGCAGACTTCTGCTCTTCCATTAACGATCGGATTCCCTTTTCGGCAAGTTCCAAGAAATTATCTAGATCTGCGCGGTCAAAGGGGATATCCTCAGCCGTTCCTTGGATTTCCACGAACTTACCTGCGCCTGTCATGACGATGTTCATGTCGACTTCCGCTTGAGAATCTTCTTCATAGGCTAAATCAAGAACTATATTTCCATGAACCTTCCCCACCGAGACAGCCGCTAAGGTATCTTGAACTGGATTTGTTCGAACTAGTTTCTTCTCCATTAAGTATTGAATCGCATCAACTAGGGCTACGTAAGCCCCAGTAATAGCAGCCGTTCGGGTTCCACCATCCGCTTGCAGCACATCGCAATCCAACCAAATTGTTCTTTCACCGAGCTTTTTTAAATCAACGACTGATCGCAATGCACGACCAATTAAACGTTGAATCTCCATTGTACGGCCGGTAAGTTTCCCTTTGTTTGCCTCCCGTTGGGTCCGAGTATGAGTTGCCCGTGGAATCATGGCATACTCGGCCGTAACCCACCCTTTACCTGAGCCTTTCTGAAAGTGAGGTACTTTTTCTTCAACACTAGCAGTACACAGGACTCTAGTTTCTCCGATTTCTATGAGAACCGAACCCTCTGGAATGTTTGTAAACTGTCTCGAAATTTTTACTGGACGTAATTCATCATTAGCCCGATCATTCGAACGTTGCATATTTGATAACCTTACCTTTCTTCTAGCAAATCTATCTGCTTAGTTTATCAGAACCTTATGTGAAACACCAATTCGCGCCAAGAATCCAGCTTACTAATCGGCTAGTTGTTAAGATTGCGCCCCCCAAACAAATCGAGGGAACGGATAGGCGTTACTTCCTCTCCCACAATACCTGCGATCGTATAAAGCTGTGCAATAGGGTCAAACCGGAATTCCTTAAGCAAGTGAAATCCTTTAATCTCGCTGGATCGGCGAATATGGATACGAGGACCTGTACAGGGATAAAGCATTTGTCCAACCCGAATGTGTTCATCATTCGCAAAGCAGATGGGCAAATCTGCATTGATTAAATCAAGAACTCGTTGCTCCACTAAATCTAAGTCGATGTCTGGTTTTTCTGGCAATTCTAGGACAAATCCATGTTTAATATCACTGTGCACATCAGGTTTTGTCAAGCCCATTTCTTCCAGAATCATAGAGGTGATGTCCTCAGCACTGTGGGCCATGCGTCGATACTTTATCGAGTCAAAAACAATATCCGCAATGCTTTGGGGTTCCGGCCCAAACACAGTCGGACGCGTTACAATCACTTCTTCCCCTACCCCTATCAAGACTTCGGCATTGACTCCAAGCTGAGAATACACAAGGTCAAAGTGCTCGACAACAACCCGACGCCCAGTGGATATTGCTTTTTGAATAGCTTCTGCTATTTTCCAAGGTTGAGTAAACGCGGACTCGAAGCGGACATCTAAATGATATGTATGATAACGAAAATGCCCACGGTCTGCATCCTCCATCAAAGGTAACGGCCGAATATTTATCCCATCATCATCATTGGTCAGTTCCAGCCCCGGGAACATACCTCGGATAAGTAAGGACTTCCCTGCCCCAGCATCTCCCACAAATCCGATTAGCTTATCTTCTGGGCTTAAATAACGTTGTTGGATATTCGTGCCCAAAAAAAGAAGACGTTTCTTACCGCGCGGAGCAAAGTAAACCGCCTGCATTAAATGTTCATGTACAAACATTGCCAAACTAAAGCCCTCCTAGATTTTATTATCTCACAATAATGCTTACAATAATACCAAAAATTGAGATAACACTGAATAAACGTCAGAGAATTTTTATGCCAAAAATAATTAAGAGAATGATGGGTTGATGGACCAAATAGATTATTAACGAATTCCGACTTAGCCATAGAATTGGCTTGGACTTTAGCCGAAATGCAAATAGGGGTTCCGGTCTCTGCGCATATAAATGTCGATATGTGAGAATACCCAGTAAAGTCACTGCTATATATGGAAAAAGAGGGTAATAATCCATGGAACTAAACTCTTTAGACATAAGACCAAAGGGAAGAAGGAGGCTAGTTTCCAGCACTTGTCCTTTAAACCAAAACCCTAGCAAAGCGGAAACACCAGAAAGTCCCCAGAGCATTCGCGAAGACAAAGAGGATAAGAACGGAGATAAGATCATCGAAATCCCTAAAAAGTGTAAAATACCAAAGCGAACATACATATCTTTCATCACCAAATAAGTCACTAGGGTAATTCCCATTCCATAAAGCAACACTTTAAATCCTCGTCGTATTGGGGTTCTACTAAACCCACTTGCCAGCCCGGATACAAAAATGAAGAGTAAGGCAGAAGTCTTTCCTAGCCAAAACCAAAATGGGTCCTGATAGTTTAGACTGATCCCGACAAACTCCTTTATCCCCGCAAACTCATGTAAATCATAAACAAGATGAAACAAAACCATTAAGACAATCCCAGCAGCCCTTAATAGATCAATCTCCCCGTGACGCTGTCTATTAATCATACGCTTACTCGTCGGCTCACCGACACTCCATCTCCAAAGGGTAATACCGTCGTAGAAAAACCTGGATCGTTAGAGAGATCCTTTAAGAATTGACGTAGGCCACCCACCATGCGGTCATACTTAGGGTCAAAGCTACTTTCTGGAACCACCCATCCCCGAAAGAGAACATTATCCACGACCAGCAGGCCCTCCGGTTCAATTAATGGGTATATCAAATTTAAGTACTCTAAATATTCTCCTTTCGCAGCATCGATAAAGACAAAATCGAAACTCGAATCTAACGTCCGTAGAATTTTACGGGCATCCCCTTCTAAAGCCGTAACTTGATCTAGCAGTTTCCCTCGTTCAATATATTCCCGTGCCCGAGCTAGACGATCTTTGTTCATATCAATTGTAGTAACGTGCCCTCCAGTCTCTTTTACAGCACGTGCCAGCCAAATCGTCGAATATCCGATGGCTGTTCCGATCTCTAAAATAGACTGTGCCTTACACATATGGACGAGTAAGTTGAGAAAGTTCCCAACCGTCGGGG
>JADQBO010000349.1 GCA_016278585.1 Desulfosporosinus sp. | reverse complement strand
TCTGTTTTTGGCTCAAACAATGGAAGGGCGAGATGGGCACATCCGTTACGCTTTACCAATTAGAGAAACATTACAACTTGTTCGTAGTTGGCAAGGAGGACTAGGATATCAGCAAGGTTCACTACAATAATAATAGCCTTGAAAAAGTTGTCATGATCTTCGTACTTAGCGCGTAAACATCCTTATGGAGAAAAGCTAAGGAGGGTCACTGTGAGTATTACCTGGAATACAATCTGGGAAACTCATCCCGACGTATTTATCGTTAGGGACTGGAAAGAGTACCCGGGGGACAAAAAAAAAGCAAGTCGTCTTCCAGCTCAGTATGCATATTTCATGGGAGGTGAGACGACTTTAAGAGTAGGCATTATTGCCAGTTCTACGGTAAATCGTGAAGAAGAATTCCTTCTTGCGGGTCTATTGTGGGGAAATCGACTTAGCAACGGCGCTAAGACCGTGATATATTATGTTGCCCCTGATTTCTCAACAGCTTTTTTAACAAGTCTCTCGAAAATTGGTGGAACAATAGATGCAAGAGCGGTGTACTGGCGGGAAAAATTAACACCTAGTCTATACCCTATTCCAGAGAAACAAGAACTCACTAGGCCACGATACGCTTTAGGGGAAGAACGTCCAAACTGGAAACGATGGGGAGAAGGCTTAAATCCTGTAGCTAGACAGCAATTGATGACTGTGTTCGAATTTTTTAGTCACTTGGAATGTCGTAAGGTTCGTATGGTTATTAAAAATCAAACGATTAATTTTCTTTGGGGTGGTTTTGAAATTGCAGAAGTTCGTCGTAAAGGCAAAAAATTTGAACTATGTAGCAAAGTACGATGGATTAAGGTGAACGAACTAATGTTGAAGTGGCAAAAACAAGGATGGGTGGATTCTTCAGGTTCATTAAATTCAGATTTTTGCGACACTATGTTAGAAATTCTAGATTATCTTGAATCTTTAGAGCAAGAAGGTAAACTTCGCCCTCAAGATCGTCTTGCCTCATTCCTTTATCAGGGGAACGGAGTCTTGAAATTGATTTGGGGAAGTCCGTGGCCATGGCCGTGGCTTCCTAAAGAGCGCGGTGAAAACTCAGTTATCGAATTAGAAGAATGGTTTTATTTTCAGGGGAATGGGCAACTAAGTGTGGTATGTCCAATTTTTGAAAAACCACTACTAAGGGCTGCTAGAAGTATATTGTTGGCATCTGTGCTAGAAAAAAGCTTGCTTTTAGTAGGTGCCAAAGATGATCAAGGAAAACCCTTAGTTTGGGATGGACGAGTACACTGGCTTACCTCAATTAGCAAAGAGGACGAACTCCGGCGTTGTTATTGTTGGTTATATAACGTGGAAAAGTTCCCTATATGGACGTTACCAGAAAACTGGCAGGATCAAGGGATTTATAAGCTAAACGGTCTAAGTAGTCATTTGAATTATTCACTTATGCAGAAAGGCTACTTGTAATAGATGACAAACACGGAAAATCAATTGTTACTATGGTTCCTGAAGAAGATAATGATTCGGAAAAGTAAAGTTTTCCCTGATGGTTGAGGATAATTTGTTGAGCAATAGTTAATCCCAAACCAGTACCCTCTTTCTGTGTGGAGAAGAATGGATCTAAGATCCGGTGTCGTAGGTCTTCGGGAATACCGGGACCATTATCGATGACCCTTAACCTAACAGTAGATTCTTCTTCTGTTAAGCTAATTGTAACCTTTCCTCCCTTTGGAGAGACTTCAATTGCGTTATTAAGAATTGATAAAAGGGCTTGGATAAGTTGTTCACGATCACCCATAACATAAACTGAATTAGAGGGGATCTCAAAAACAAGGACAATACCCCGCTTATGGATCCTGGACTGAATAGTTTGGGTCATTGAGGAAATGGTTTCTGCCAGGTTAAGTCTCTTTATATCTGGTGCAGAAGGACTGGTTAAAAGGAGAAAGTTATTAAGTAGTTGATCTATGGTTTGAATCTCATCGAGAATAAGTTGCTGGTAAGGGCGAAATGATTCGGGCCATTGCTCGGGCGTAATAAGCTGCATGAACCCCTTAATCGTTGTCATGGGATTTCGGATTTCATGGGCCAAACCTGCAGATACCTGGCTAATAGTGGATAGTTTTTCAATTTGCAAAAACGCCTCCGAGCGTTTTTTTGCTTCGCTGATATCAAAAAGTGTTACAAGGGTGCCTGATGGATTGTTGTGATCCAGTAAAGGACGAGTACGAAACTTTAATTCTTTCATAACTCCTTTTTGAGTTTTCCATGTAAAATCTCCATTCTCGGGAACGTTGTTTGGTTGAAAATTTGGTAAGATACCTAGAACTTCGAATAATGGTTTACCAATTAAGCAAGATTCAGGTAATGACAAAAGATAGGAGGATTGAGAGTTTAATTCTATAACTAGTCCTGTATTATCTAACAAGATCACTGCTTCACCTGTATAATCAACGGTTTGAGTTAAGGGTGGATTTTGACGTAGAAGTGCTTGCATTGTTTGGTGGCGACGTTGATGAAGTAAGCGTTTTCGTGTTTCCCGTCGGTCAAAGAAAAACATAATCACTAGCAGCAAGGTAATATGAACTAGAAGTAAGGGGTCTGGAGAACGGTTGGGATTTACTTGTGAAGCAACGAGCAGTAGAGAAATCGATAGAATCAAAACTCTGCCCCAAGTGCTGAACCAAAGCTCAAGCCATAATGTTATCAAAAGAAAGAGAATGGATTTTAAAATAATGCTTAAGGTGTTGGGAATTTGCAAGATATCACAAAGAATAATGGTTATGATGAGGCTAAAGGACAAAAAGATAAAAATACTTTGTCGATGGAAAGAACGTAACCATAATTTCAGGGAAACCATAATTAAAAAACTCCTTCCAAAAAACAACATCAGATATATAACCCTTGACCGACATAGTTTATCATAAATAGGGGTAAAAAATTGTAAAAAAAAGGAGATGTCCAAAAATTTAGGGAAATAAATCCTTTGAACGACATTGTATTACAAAAAATTTTATGATCTAAGATAACAGCTAAGAACTATTGACAAATACATAGAGGGAGATAGAATAGTTGATTAGAGTATGATAACAGTTTAAAAATGGATATGCAAAAATATAATACTTAGTGTATAATTATGCAAAACCAATAAAGGAGATTTGAGAGATGAAATTACGTAAGGCACGAATAGCGGATGTTGAAGGGATGATGTCGTTAATTAATACTAATGCAGAACAAGGACTCATGCTTCCCAGATCAAGAAATATGCTTTATGAAAACATTCGTGAGTTCCTGCTAGCTGAAATAGATGAACAATTAGTAGGGGTTGCTTCACTGCATATTCTTTGGAGTGATTTAGCAGAGATAAGAGCGTTAGCGGTTGCTAATGGCTACAAAAGAAGAGGGATTGGAACCCAGATCGTTAAAACTCTTGAAGAAGAAGCGAAGGAACTCGGCTGCACCAAAGTGTTTGCCTTAACCTATCAACCAGAGTTTTTTAAATACTGTGGGTATGAAGAGGTCAATAAAGACCAAATGCCACAAAAAGTTTGGACTGAGTGTATTAATTGTATCAAGTTCCCAAATTGTGATGAAATTGCCGTTAGTAGAACTCTTTAGAACTCTTATTGTTAAGCTGGAAGACTTTATCAATCCAGACCCACTTCTTGTAAGTGGGTGTTTCTCAATCAAATAAGAGTAAATTTTGCCGAACCTAGGTTCGGCAATTTTTTGTACATGGAACAATTTCCCTCTCAATAACATAATTAATACTATGGCATGCGCTAAATATGAAAACGGAGAGAGTTCTATGGAGCTTAAAAACGAAGTTCAAGAGTGTCTAGACCAGGCAAGGTTTTTTGTATCTGAGGGTGTACAGCAGATCCTGTCGGGAAACGTTGACGAAATGCACAGTGTTTCTCCTAGCCCAGGGGCAACGGCCCTAGCAGCTCTTGCTCTTCTTGCAGTTGGCAAAGGGTTTGAGAATTCACAACAGCGAGGGATAGAATGGCTAAGGCAGCAACATCAAGGAGGATGGGGAAAATTCCCTGGCGACAAACCAGATGAAGAGATAACCCAGATCGTAGATATGGTTCTTCAAGGAAGTCAAGGCGGATGGAAGGCTAAAATTAAACTCTTATCTCAAGTACAACGATTTTCTCAGGTGATTTTATCCTTAGGGCAAAGAGTAGTTCCTGGCCTAGAGGGACCTACGCCGGAAGAAATTCTGTTTCCAACCATTCTTGAAGATAGAGTTTTAGGCAAACTTCCACTTTATGGGAGGTCGGTCGTGGTAGCGGCATCACTCTTAGCCTCCAACTCTCAAGAAGGAATTCAAAAGGGTATTCAATATCTTTTGAAAACACAAATGACGGACGGATCTTGGGCAGAGGATGTTATAGCTACGAGCATGTCTATTCTTGCGATCATGAGCAAGGGAATTCAGACTAAACAAACTCAGAGAGCCGGTCGATGGCTAGTAGAGAAGCAATATTTAAGTGGTGGGTGGCCAGCTTTTGACCAACTAAAAATATGGTCAATGGGTTGGGCTGTGAGTATCTTTGGAGAGACAATCCAGTATTCTTCAGATATACCGTGGTTAGATCAAGCGGCAGATTGGTTAGAAAGAGCTCAAAATAAGGATGGAAGTTATGGAAGTACCCCTCCGTATACTCACCCTGACTTGGATGACACGGCAGTTGCTTTGATAGGTTTGCATCAAATACGTCAGCAACCAAATCAGCCAGGAGTTAACCTTCTTAATAGGTTACAAAATGACGACGGTAGCTGGAGTACGTTTCCTAGTTTCCAAGGGATGCCCCCTAATGTTTCTTCAGAGTTCCCAGTTTATATTCCCAGTGTTGACGTTAGTATTCACGTCCTAGAAGCCTTGTGGAGAAGTACACGTTCGCAAGATCAAAGAATATGGCGAGGGTTAAATTGGATTTTAGCTCAGCAGAATGATCAAGGCGCTTTTCCATCATCCTGGTTCGAGGGTTCTATTTATAGCACTGCACAGGCCTTAGAATTGTTTAGTAAGTGGAAGTTCAGTTGGGAACGCTGGAATACCGCGCGTCACATTCTAGGAGCGAGAAAAAAAGGGCAGGAGTTTCTGATAAAGTCTCAGAACAGTGATGGAGGCTGGGGTTCTGTTGTCGAAACCAGCTT
>JADQBO010000483.1 GCA_016278585.1 Desulfosporosinus sp. | reverse complement strand
CCAAGGCTCTCCAGCACATCGGCCGCGCCGCTTTTGCTGGATACGCCGCGGTTGCCGTGTTTTGCAACTGGAACCCCACCTGCTGAAACCACAAAAGCCGCGGTGGTGGAGATGTTAAAGCTTCCCACGCCATCACCACCAGTTCCGACAATGTCGATGACCTTGCGCACCGGTTTAATTTTCAGCCCATTTTCACGCATGACAGTCGCACACGCCGTAATCTCATCGACGGTTTCTCCCTTCATCCGCAGTATTGCCAGCAAAGCACCCATCTGGGCTTGTGTGGCTGTGCCGTCCATCATTTCCCGCATCACAACTTTAGTGGTTTCAAAGTCAAGATCGTTTCCGTTGAGTACTTCCTGTATGGCTTGCTGAATCATCTAATTCCCCTCCTATAAATCTAGAAAGTTTTCTAAAATAACATGACCCAAAGGGGTCAGGATGGATTCCGGATGAAACTGCACCCCGTAAACGTCATAGTTCTTATGCTTTACTGCCATAACTTCACCAAGGTCGTCCTCTGCGATCACCTGTAACAGAGTGGACATCGTCTTCTTTCGGGCAATCAGAGAGTGGTAACGTGCCGCATCGATCCGTTGGGGAAGTCCGCGAAAGATAGGAACAGTGTTGTCAATTTGAATGTGACTTTTCTTTCCGTGCATTAGTTCTTTTGCGTGACAGATTTCAACTCCATATACTTCACAAATTCCTTGGTGACCCAAACAAACCCCGAGAATTGATGATTTTCCTGCTAATTTTCGAACCACATCTTCGCAGATGCCGGCGTCCTTCGGGTAGCCCGGTCCGGGTGAAAGGATGATATGGGAGGGGTTTAGCCCTTCGATCTCCCCCACTGTGAGCTCGTCGTTTCGTACGACTCGAATATCTGAGTTAATGCTTCCCGCAAGCTGTACCAGATTATAGGAAAAGCTGTCGTAATTGTCGATCAGTAAAATCATCAGTCATCGACCTCCCCTGCGTTACGGATAGCATTCATCACTGCTAGCGCTTTATTAGCAGATTCTTCATACTCATTTATAGGAATACTGTCTGCCACGATGCCGCCGCCTGCCTGAACATAAACCTTTCCATCCTTCTTTACAGCCATGCGAATGGCAATACACGTATCCATATTTCCTGTGAAATCCAGATAGCCCAGTGCACCTCCATAGATCCCGCGAGGTTCCTTTTCCAGTTCCTCGATAATCTCACAGGCTCGGATCTTTGGTGCGCCGGATAGAGTGCCTGCCGGTAATACTGCCTCAATGGCACTATATCCATCACATTCGGGCAAAATATTGCTTTCCACTTGAGAGCAGATATGCATGATTTTTGAGTAACGATGAATCATCATATATTCCGTGACCTCAACGGAAGAGTACTTAGAAATCTTCCCCAGGTCGTTTCTACCCAGATCTACCAGCATGTTATGTTCGGAAAGTTCTTTTTCATCCGCCAAAAGCTCCTGTTCTAGCTGCTTATCCTCTTCCTCTGTTTTCCCTCTTGGGCGGGATCCAGCCACTGGGAAAGTAGTTAACCGACCGTTTTGCAACCGCACAAGGGTCTCGGGGGATGAACTCATAATTTCATCGTCGTCAATATTCATATAGACCATATAAGGGGAAGGATTAGTCGTTCTCAATACCCGGTAAGCGTTCATGAGGCTTCCTTTGTAAGGCGAGACAAACTGTCTTGAAATAACTGCCTGAAAGATGTCTCCCTCCAGGATGTGTTCTTTAATCTTTCCTACGATGGTGTAATATTCTTCTTTGCTCATATTGCAGGTAAACTGTACCTTTTTATCACTCTCGAGCTTCGGCAATGGTTGATTGTCCCGTATAATACCAGCAATAACTTCAAGATCAATCATAGCCTGTTCGTAGTTTTCTTTGATATTGTCAGTTTTTATATTGACCACAAGGAAGATTTTTTGCTTAAGATGATCATAGGCGATCACTTTGTCGAACAGCATAAGATCGTAATCATTACAATCTCCTCGTTTTATGTTTAATTTTGGTTCAGCGTAACCAATGATGGCATAAGCGAAGTACCCTACAAAACCTCCGGTAAATGGGGGCATATTCGGCATTTTCGGTGATTTATAATCTTTCTGAATTTCCCGCAGCACCTCCAAAGGATTCTTCGTTTTTATCCTGGTAATCTCACTATCCCGTTCAATCGTAACTATTTGTTCCTTACAAGACACTCGCATGAGCGGATCAAATCCTAGAAAAGAGTAACGACCCCATTTCTCTCCCCCCTCAACACTCTCCAGCAGATAGTAGCGTTTGCTAATACCGGCCAACTTCCGTAGTAGGGTAATAGGAGTGACAATGTCAGCATAGATTTCTCGACAGATGGGTACTATGCTATACTCCTTAGCCAAGCTCATTATTTTCTTATAGTCTGGTTTACTCATTATTTTCACCTTTTTTCATCAATTGATGGGATGAAAATCCTTCTATTCAAATTTTTAGGCCGTATGGGAAATAAAGAAAACTTGGCTGGCGCCAAGCCTCAGGCGAAGGCGGCAGTCCTAGTTGCACTTATGCTTATAAAGTATAAACGATAAGTTTATACTTTCTGATAGTACAAAAAAAAGCTCTTGCCCCTGTCAAGGGACAAAAGCCTTCAGCTTCTGCGATACCACCCAAATTGGTAAATAAATTACCCACTCATTGTACGCACCATCATGCGCACCCCACTGGTAACGGGAGGGTTCCCGTCGACGTCTACTCCCTTTCGGTTTCAGGTCGCCCTCGCAAGTCCATTCAGATAATTCCGGTATACCGCCTTCCCACCAACCGGCAGCTCTCTATAATACTTTCCCTAACCTACTTCTCTTGCTCATCGGTTTGTCAAATTTAAAGTTTAGTAAAGGGGGAGTTGGGCAATAAAAAAACCTTTGCCCCTGTCAAGGGACAAAAGCCTGTTGCTTCTGCGATACCACCCAAATTGGTAAAAAATTACCCACTCGTTTTACGCACTATCATGCGTACCCCACTGGTAACGGGAAGGGTTTCCCGTCGACGCCTACTCCCTTTCGGTTTCAGGTCGCCCTCGCAAGTCCATTCAGATAATTCCAGTATACCGCTTTCCCACCAACAGCGACTCTCTATAATACTTTCCCTAACTTACTTCTCTTGCTCATCAGTTTATCCTAATTTATTCAAGAATAACTGTTATAGTTATAATTGTCAAGTAAGAATAACCATGTACCAAGTATAAATAACATCATGACCCTAATGACATTCTCCATAATGACATCAACGATTCACTGTTAATAATTGTAATCCCAGTGTTCTGCTATCGTTTTCTATCTTCACTATTAATATTACTATAAGCCTTTAGACCCATTAATGTCCCAGAATTTTGTACCCAACTTATTCTTTCATTCATCAGTTGACCCACTTTATTCATTTAGAGTGGATTGTAAAAATCGCAATTCAGGTAATACTGTTAGAGTAGAGTAAAAATATTATGAAGGAGGGATTCTTTTGAGTAACGAAAACGAAACTAGAAGAGAAGTTTTAGCAGATAAGTATCCTGAGCTAGATCAGAATTTTCAAGAGTTAAAAGAACAAGCTTATGAACCTAAAATAGAACGACTTGGTCAAACTACTAAGGAACAACGAACCTATGATTAATGTAGATCAAAGATTAATATATTAAATAGGCAGTAATGATTGCAATAGGAGGGACTAAATTGGCTAAACCAGATAATCGTGGGGATAATGAGGTACATCTACAACAACATATTGATCACACTATTGCTAATTTGCGTGAAGCAGAGGATTACCTAGATGAACATGCGGACGAGATTTCATCTGACGAGGTGCATAGGATTGAATCTAAAAATGATCGACGCAAAGAAAGTATTCGAGGTTTCATAGAGGAAAAAAAAGACGAAGCTCAACGGTAGACATTTATCATGTTTCCATTTCAGCAAGTCTGAGTTCTAAGAGAAAAGCAGCTCCTTCCAAATTGGAAGAGGCTGCTTTTCATCGTCTATTAAAGACATTTCTAAGGTTAGATTGCTTAACGCCGTTTTTTCAACTCTGCTGATAATTTCCACACAGAGTAGCTAAGAATAGCTAACGAAAGATATATGCTGAACTGTATAGAGCCCCAATCAGACGTCCCGAGATTTACTTCGATGAGTCTGCCAATTACTGCTGCTAGCAGCCCAACAATAATAATAAGCCACATTTTAATTACGACATTCTTCTGTTGCTTACGTCGGAAAAAGAAATAAAGATAGAGCACAACGGAAATAAGTAATACAATTCTTGTAATCATAAGAAGTACTGTCATTTATTGTTCCTCATTTACTATTAAATTAAATATTGTATTTAGTATAACAAAACATTGAACTTCTTTCAAATATTTGCATGTTTCGGCATAATAAATTAATTAATTAATTACTATATTTTTCACACAGAAAATTGACCAATAATTAACCCCATACCACTACTGACAACAATGCTATTGGTATTCAAAGGTGTACAAAGGTTGTCTCCTAACCAATTATTGTCGGAGCAGGGAGGATATATGTGATTCTATGAAGAATAAAGTTTAGATAAGCATTTTTAGGCACTGTACTGAAATTACTAGACTGAACAAAAGGAAGTGGGAACGACAGACATGAAAAAGAAGTTTATGCTTATTTTAATGCTAACCCATTTGTTGATATTTACTTCAAACGTTTATGCATCATCTACTAAAAGGCTTGCAGGGGAGACTAGATACGATACTTCTGCTGCTATTGCTCAGGATGGTTGGAAACAATCTGATTACGCTTTGTTAGCTTTTGGAGAAAATTACCCCGACGCCCTTAGTGCAGCACCTCTTGCTAAAAAATACGATGCTCCAATAGTTTTAACCCGTGGAACTAACTTACCAACTGTCACGAAAGAAACATTAATCAACCTACAGGTAAAAAATGTATTTATCATTGGCGGCACTGCAGTTATACCGGCATCCATCGAAACTGAATTACAATCCATGAATATTAATGTAACCCGTATTGCAGGTCAAGACCGATATGATACTGCCATTAAAGTTGCACAACAACTTTCTTCACCGACTGAAATATTTGTGGTAACAGGTCAAGATTTTCCTGATGCGTTGTCCATTGCGCCTATTGCCGCCATAAAGCAGGAACCAATCAT
>JADQBO010000027.1 GCA_016278585.1 Desulfosporosinus sp. | reverse complement strand
TCGGATAGTGCTTCTTTCCTTGGACTTTATCATTAGGAGGAATGCTTTTCCATGAGGGTTAATATTCTTGGGATCACCATAAATACATATTCCATGCCAGAAACTGTAGAGAAAATACGGCTGGCGGTAGAAGGTCGGGCTAAGCTACGGATAGTTACAGCAAATCCCGAAATGATCTATGCTTCAGGCAGCAATCAACGGCTAAAAAACCTAATTAATTCTGCGGATGTGGTAACTGCAGACGGGATTGGTGTTGTTTGGGCTGCTCGGCGGTTAGGGACTCCAGTCCAAGAACGAGTGACGGGGATAGATTTGCTCCAGGCGCTATTCCCTGTAGCCCATGCTCAGAAATGGAGAGTTTTCTTTCTAGGAGGGAAACCGGGCATAGCTCAGCGGGCAGGAAGTCATGTTGCCCAGAAATACCCTGGAATTATTTGGGGCGAGTCGAATGGCTATTTCAGCTTGGCAGAAGAATCGCAGGTAATAGAAAAAATCCATAACTTCCAACCCGATATATTGTTTGTCGGATTAGGTGCCCCTCGTCAGGAATATTGGATTGCAGAGCATTCCGAATTAGCAACCGTATGTATGGGGGTGGGTGGTAGTTTCGACGCACTAGCTGGAAATGTTGTTCGAGCACCAAAGCGCGTTCAAGAGTTTCAGTTAGAATGGCTTTATCGATTGTGGAAAGAGCCTTGGCGCTGGAAACGTCAAAGTGTGTTACCGCGTTTTGTGATTAAGGTACTTTGGCAGAAGTTTGTACGTACTAGTCAAAACGTATAATTAAATGGGTATGGCTAAAAGGACACTAGGCCATCCCTGGCCAGCAGGTAAGTTTTTTAAGGACCCCCTAATAGAGAGTGTGCGTTTCGTATTAGCGAGTAGGAGGAAGAAATCATGCCAGAATGGGTTGAACGTTATTCTTGGCAGCGTTTGAAAGAGGACATGGAAGCCCGGGAGGATTTCTTAGCCGAATCACAAACGTTTATTTGTCATGTCGCTAGCCAAGCGTGTTTTCGCTCTTTGGAATGGGGACGAGACGACGAATTATCAGAGGCGCTAATCGCTTTTAACGAGGCAATAGACTTGTTTGTTGAAGATAAAGGAGTTCCCTTTTTAGCCTATGCACGGGTTTTGATGAAACGAAGATTAATTGATTATTATCGTAAGCAGCGCTTGCGGCAGGCAGTTTCACTGGATCAAGAAGATGTCGGACGACGGATCGAGGTCCATCTTGGCATCGATGAATTCCGAGAGCAAGAGCAAAACCGGGAACGGGCGGAAGAGATTCGGCAGTTTTCTAAAGCGCTGGCAAATTTTAAACTTACCTATCAGGATTTGGTAGAAGTATCCCCTAAACATCGAGATTCTCGTGAGACGTTACTGCGGGCGGCTAGAGAATTAGCCTTTGATCCTGAGCTATGGCAGCAGGTTGAACGCAAAGGGAAAGTACCAATGCAGGCCTTAGTATTGAAAACCCAGATTCATCCTAAGGTATTGGAACGGGGGCGAAAGTATATTCTAGCGGTTGCCTTACTAATTGCAAATCAACACGATTATGTATATTTAAGAGAATATGTTCTTACCCAGGAAAAGGGGGCGAAAGGATGAGTAAAATTAAAGCCGTAGTATTAGAAAAGTCTGGATCTCGTTATACAGTCCTCAGTGAAAACGGTGCCTTTCGCCATGTTCGGAGACGGCAAAACGCTGAGGTGGGAGAAGAGATTGAAATACAAACAGGGTTGGAAGGTTTGACTGGACTACGTCTGTGGGCTAGCCTTGCAGCGATGTTTCTTTTGGTTATAACGACTCTCTTTGGCTGGAACTTGTATCAAGCACCAACCGCGGTAGCCCTTGTTTCAGTCGATATTAATCCAAGTATACAATTTAACATAGATACTCGGGGGCATTTGATAAACGTTAATACACAAAATACGGATGCCGAACAATTACTTAGTAAGCTTGAATTGAAGGGGAAACCAATTGATAAGGTCTTAGGAGAAATTGTAACTGAAGCTTACAAGCAAAGATTCCTTAATCCTGAGCAGCCTTGGATCGTGGTGGGTTATTCTTCCCTTGTTGACGATACCTTACAACCATTACCGAGGGGTCTTAGTGAGGCTCAAGTTGTTTCATGGGTTACTAAAGTGGGAGAGGAAAGTGGGTTTGCTCCCCAGGTTGAATTCTTCGCTCTAACTCCTCAAGAGCGGGAGCTTGCTCAAAAGGGGGATTTAACATTAGGAGAATATGCACTTTGGCAAACTGCTGTAAAGGCAGGGGTAGAGACGCAACCAGACAAGTTAAAAGATACATCTGAACGAGTGAGATTGCTTGAGGATCCCAAAGTACAGGCTCAAGTCAAAGAGGATAAGAAAGGGCTCGACAATAAAAAGGAATCAAATAATTCCCAGAACAAGGGTCAGGGGGATAAGGACGAGCAAAGTAACAAAAAAGATCATCTAATAAATAGTGAGAAGAGGACTGAGAAGACTGAGGAAGAGACAGAAAAGAACCGTGCGACAGAGAAGAGGATAAAGGGAGTAAAGGAAAAAGGACAGGAACATAAGGAAACTCAAGCACAATTAAATTATAGGGATAAAGATATGAAAAATCTAAATACTAAACCAAGCTTTTTAGGGGCAGGAAAATCATCTTCCACAACCCCTAAGGATCTACCATCACAGAGTGACAAAAGCAATAAACCCAAAAATATAAAAAACTAGTAACTAACAATTAGAATCCTCAAACAAGAAAAACCGATCATTAGCATAGAAAAGGTTGAGCAAATTGCTCAACCTTTTCTATTGGGAGCATCCCAAAAATCCCCGCTCTTCTTATGACGTTAATAGAGGGGTGAGATTGTCTTATCTAGTAGGCGAGTGTATACTTGCTCAGTTTCTTTGACCATACTATCTATGGAAAACATGGGCCAGCGGTTCTGACCCTCTAGAATAAGGCGCTGTGCAAGACTATCATTTTCGAGGATGGAAATACAGGCTGCGGTTAACTTCGTTACGTCCCTCGGAGGAAAAAGTAGCCCATCTTGTCCGTCGCGGATAACTTCTGGAATTCCTCCGACCGCACTTGCAACAATAGGAACCCCCGCTTGCATTGCTTCAAGCAAGACAAGGCCCATACCTTCACTGACGGAAGGCAACACAAAAAGATCCATGGCTGGAAGTGCCTGATAGGCTAGGGGAAGGTAGCCGGTAATGGTATGAGGAATAGCATTTTTCTGAAGTTCTAAGGCTAGATTTTGGCGAAGGGGACCATCTCCAATCAGTAAGAGGTGGAGGTTTGGGAACTTCAAGCGTAGTTGAGCGGCTGCCTTAATGAAATAGATTTGTCCTTTCGTAGGATGGAGGCGCCCGATTGTTCCTAGTACAAGAGCATCTGCTGGGATACCCCATTGTTGGCGAAAATGATGGCGTGTAGACGATGGATTGTCAAAGGTAATGGAGGAATGACCGTTATAAATGGTTTCTATAGTTTGCCCACCTCTTAAAGCAACTTCTTTTGCTAAGTACTCAGAGACTGTAATAATCTTGGATGTTAGGGGGAGGGTTAGGCGATCAAGCCCTAGTGCTAGTCGGGCAGACCAGGGAGAAAGATAATCGTGAGCTAGAGAGCTATGAACCGTCGTTAGATTGGGTATGCCTAACCATCTAGCACTTAGGCGCCCTAGAAGATTAGCTCGAGAACCATGGGTATGAAAAAGGTCAATTGATTGTTTTCTCGACCAGTGGATAAGAGGGGGTATGGGTGAAAGATCAAGGGGAAAGCGCATAGGGAAGGTATATGTGGGAATCTTATGTTCTTTGGCAAGAATAGAGAAAGGACCTGAGGTCACACAGGCAAGTTGGGGATCAAAGCGAGTCCGGTCGATCCCTTTGAGTAGGGATAACACGTGCTGCTCCGCCCCTCCAATTTCTCCCCCGCCAATAATGTGTAGAATCTTGTATTTTTTTTTCATGCCCCTGCCATCTTCCCTTCAGACCAAAACTTAGTTATACTGTTTCCATGTAGTGGTATGCTTTAGTACCTTGGTATTCATCATAAGACAAAGTGGATCATATCTGCAAGCCATTACTTGCAGTTCTTAGATCACTCACTCACACACACACACACACACACACACACTCACTCACTCACTCACACAAGTATAACCTATGAATTTAAATCGAGACCCATTTGCAAAGGAATAATACTGTAATACCACGTGACGTGTTCCTCATGAGGTATCCGTGTTCGACTACGAATATCGTCTTGTGAACCACGATAAGGAGGAGTTTCAATGTTACAAAGTCAAGAGATTCAGGATATAATTCCTCATCGTTATCCTTTTCTTCTGGTCGATCGTATCCTAGAATTAGAAGAAGGAAAAAGGGCTGTGGGAATTAAGAACGTGACCATTAATGAGTCGTTCTTTCAAGGACATTTTCCAGGGCGTCCAATAATGCCAGGAGTTCTGATTATTGAAGCACTTGCTCAAGTCGGAACCGTGGCTATTCTTAAAATGCCGGGATATGAAGGTTACTTAGGGTTGTTTGCCGGCTTAGATGACGTTAAGTTCAAGCGGCAGGTGATTCCTGGAGATCAACTTCGCCTGGAGGTGGAGCTTGTGAAACTGCGGAAAACCTATGGAGTTGCCAGGGGTACGGCCTATGTCGGAGAAGAACTGGCGGCAGAAGGTACCCTTAAATTCTTCTTAGAGAGGAAGAGCCCGGCCCAGTGATCGGTAGTACATCATTACATAAAGACAGCAGAGCTAGGAGCAACACAGCAAGCCTCCTAGCTCTTTTTTTAGGATTTAGTGTTATTACTTACGGCCTTTATTATCCTCAAGAATGGTTTATCTTTGGCTTTATTCTATCGGCTTATTTTATAGTATCTCATTGGCATACCAGGTTTAATATTACGACAGAGCAGTATTTCTCTGTAGGCCTGACAGATGCCTTGCTTTTAGGTATGATCTTTTATTCTCTATTAGGGACCCTTCATCCAATTAGACTTACAGAGGGACTGCTGGAAGCCTTACGTTGGGGGATTTTTTGGTTAGTCTATCGTTTGGGAGTTCGTATTTCTTCAGATGAAACTGCCAAAAAGTATCTAATGCAATATATTGAATGGCTTGCTATTGTGATAGCTCTAATTGGCTGGCTGCCTTGGGTGAGCAAAGTAGGGGGAAG
>JADQBO010000268.1 GCA_016278585.1 Desulfosporosinus sp. | reverse complement strand
TGAAACTCTTTCGAGTCTCTCTCATTGGCTGTCCTTGTTGTTTAGTTTTCAAAGATCAGGGACGATCTGGGTGTCACCGGAGCCTACGAAAACACTGTTTTCGCACGGTTTACCACTCTTGCAGACACTGTCTTCGCACGTATTAACCATCTTGCAGGACGGCGGGAGGTGACCAAAGACCAAAGTCCTGTTTGAGCCGAATTACATATTAGCACTTAACACTTGCATTGTCAACACTAATATTTTACTTGACTTAACACAAATGTTTTGTCAAGCGAACAAATAATACTATACCATAACTACCTACTTCTTCTCAAACATCCTTAGAGTCCATAATACTGTTATTATGCCCAAAAATACCTCTTATCCTTCCTAATGCTTTGTTTATCTGCGTCACAGTTCTTTTTAATTGTTTCTTTGGTTGTTTCCCAAAATAGCAAAAGCTGCCCAATCGTTAAATTGAGGGCAGCTGCAAATTCCTTAAGATTCTTCTTAGATATCTTCGTCTTGGATACTTTCATCTCTTGGTTTCATAGTTGGAAAAAGGATAACATCGCGAATTGATGCAGAATCCGTTAACAACATAACCAAACGGTCTATACCAATTCCTAGCCCACCAGTAGGAGGAAGCCCATACTCTAGGGACTGGACAAAATCTTCATCCATAATATGAGCCTCATCATCCCCTTTAGCCCGCTCAGCCGCCTGGGTCTCAAAACGTTGTCGCTGATCAATAGGGTCATTTAATTCAGAGAAGGCATTGGCAAGTTCACGTCCAAATATAAACGCTTCGAATCGATCCGTATATTCAGGCTGCTCCGCATTTCGTTTAGCCAGTGGGGATATTTCGACAGGATGTCCAATTATAAATGTCGGTTGTATCAAGTTTGGTTCAACGAACTCTTCAAAAAACTCATTGATAATTTTTCCACGAGATGCATCAGCATCGATATGTAAGCCTTTTTCTTGAGCAATAAGTTGAGCCTGTTCATCTGTTATGATTTGTTTGAAATCTACTCCAGAGTACTCTAGAATACCGTCAAGCATCGAAAGTCGTCGCCATGGAGTTTTAAATTGAAGGAATTGTCCCTGATAAGTTATTTCCAAAGTACCATGTACTTTTTGGACAATGTGAGCGATCATTTCTTCAGTCAGTTCCATAATATCTTCGTAATTAGCAAAGGCTTGATAAAGCTCCATCATCGTAAACTCAGGATTATGCTTAATTGAAATTCCCTCATTCCTGAAAGTGCGGCCAATTTCAAATACTTTTTCGAACCCACCTACAATAAGGCGTTTTAACGGTAGTTCCAGGGCAATCCTCAAATAAAGATCTATATCAAGAGCATTATGATGGGTACTAAATGGACGTGCTGCTGCTCCACCAGGAATTGTATGCAGCGTTGGTGTCTCTACTTCAAGGAAATCTCGTTCCTCTAGGAACTCTCTCATAAACCGAATTATTTTACTCCTTGTTACAAACACCTGGCGAACATCGGGATTCATAACTAAATCCAAATATCGCTTACGATACCGAGTTTCTACATTCGTTAGTCCATGAAACTTTTCCGGGAGTGGACGCATAGCCTTGGAAAGCAATAACACTTCTCGAGCATGAATAGATATTTCCCCTCTTTTTGTCCGAAAAACCTTCCCTTTCACCCCAACAATATCTCCCACGTCAAATTTCGTAATTAAATCAAACATAGTCTGACCCAATTCGTCCATTCGGATATACGTCTGAAGACGACCACTAAGGTCTTGAACGTGTATAAAAATAACTTTTCCCTGATCACGCTTACTCATGATCCGACCTGCAATACTAATATCTTGACCCTCTAACTCTTCAAAACGCTCTAATACGTCAGACGTTTTATGGGTTCGAACATAGCGGTCCGCATAGGGTTCAATATCTGCTTGGCGAAACATCTCAAGCTTTTCTAAGCGAATACGCCAAAGGTCGTCGTTGGTATTCTCCATTACTTATTCCTCCATTTGTATTTAATAATATCAATTTTACCAAACTTAGACCTTAGTAAACAAGGAAAATTAACGTTAAGACTATTTTATCGTTTCGATGGCCAAGGCTGGCTGGGGTTAAGGTTAGTGTGAGAAGGGGTTGACTCTAGAACAATAAACAAAGTGCAGCTCCTATGCATGGCCAAAACCCAGTCACAGGAACACTGCACCTCAAACAAGCTTATTGGTCTAATTCATATTTCTAAATACGTTTAAGTACTCAAGTCCTTACTTAATATCAAGAATTTGATAGTGTAAAATACCCGCCGGAACATTCACCTCAACTGTAGCCCCTTTAGTCTGACCTAAGACCGCTTTCCCGACCGGAGATTCGTTAGAAATTTTATTGGTACCAGGATCTGCCTCAGCTGAACCGACGATGAAGTACTCTTCTTCCTCACCGAAATCCAAGTCTTTCAATCGTACCTTAGTTCCTATTGCCACGACATCTGTACCTTCTAACTCATCGATAATCCGCGCATTTCTAAGCATTTTTTCGAGAGTGATAATCCGACCTTCGATAAAAGCCTGATCGTTCTTAGCGTCATCATATTCAGAGTTCTCACTGATATCCCCAAAGTCAATGGCCTGCTTAATGCGCCCGGCAACTTCCCGCCGCTTAACAGTTTTAGATAGCTCCAACTCTTCTTCAAGTTTTTTGAGGCCTTCTAATGTTAGAATAACTTCTTTTTCAGCCATAGTTTCCTCGCTCCCTTTTCTCGTCCTACGCATTGCGCTTTTTATTTATCAATTTATCATTCAGCGCTTAAAAAAGACTTATATGCGTACTCCTATTAAATCTAGGAACTCCTATAAAGATTCCTCAATTACATTACTCGTTATTATAAGGACCTTGCAAAATATTGTCAAGGATACAGCTCTTATCCATAACGAGCAATACGATTATTTTTTTACTTTTTTCTACAATCGTCAATCTTTTACTGCAATATTCGGGTTAAGACCCCTCGCATTTCATCCTCTGATTTCGTTTGCATAATCTCATCACGGATTTGTGCTGCCCTGCCAACCCCCTTAATATACCATACCGCATGTTTCCTCATTTCATTAAGACCAATTTTTTCACCCTTATAATGAAGTACACGCTCGAAATGCTCTAAAGCAACCCGTATTCGTTCTTCAATTGTCGGTTCAGGCAATACAGTGCCATTCTTTAAATAGGATTGCGTACGCGGTATGAGCCATGGATTTCCGAGTGCACCACGTCCAATCATAACTCCGTCACATCCCGTTTGCGCAATCAATCTAGCTGCATCTTCAGGCTTGGTAACGTCCCCATTTCCAATAACCGGTATTCGAACGGCTTCCTTTACCCTCCGAATCCATTCCCAGTCGGCTTGTCCTGAATAGAATTGCTCGCGGGTTCTTGCATGGACCGTTAGCATTTGGACACCTACAGACTCTAGTCCTTTCGCAATTTCAAGGGCCACTATCTCCTGGTCATTCCAACCAAGACGAATTTTAACCGTCACCGGTACATTAACAGCCTGTACTACAGCTGATGCAATAGCTTGGGCACGGGGAAGATCCTTTAGCAGTGCTGATCCTTCACCATTCTTGACAATTTTCTGTGCCGGGCATCCCATATTAATATCAATAATGTTGGCGTTGGATTCTATGGCTAATAGCGCGGCTCTAGCCATTGTCTCAGGATCCGCTCCAAACAACTGAACAATCCTTGGTTCGGCTTCCCCACTTAAATCTAGCATCTTCAATGTTCTGGAGTTTTGATAGGTCAACGCTTTATCACTGATCATTTCGGTCCAAACAAACTCTCCGCCTACCGCACGAACAGTTTCACGAAATGCCTTATCCGTCACCCCGGCCAAAGGTGCTAGAAATACCGGAACTCCAAGTTCATAATGTCCTAACTTCATATTTTTATTCCTCTTATTACTATTTCCGATTACGTTCATAGATTAACAAAAGTCCCTCTAGGGTTAAGAATGGATCCACCGTTTCAATCGTTTCTGATTCTTGAGAAATTAGTTTAGCTAATCCACCCGTGGCAATTACTTTAGTCTGGGGTCCCAATTCCTCTTTCATACGTTTAACAATCCCATCCACTTGTCCGGTGAATCCATAGTATATCCCGGATTGCATTCCAGCTACCGTATTTTTTGCGATTACTGAAGTGGGCTTAACCATCTCGATACGAGGCAACTTTGAGGCCCTTTGAAATAGGGCTTCTGTCGAAATCCCAATTCCAGGAGCAATCGACCCACCTAAATATTCTCCACGTTCCGATACCACACAAAACGTCGTCGCAGTTCCAAAGTCTACAATTACCAGCGGACCTCCATATTTAGTATATGCTGCTATAGCATTCACAATACGATCAGCCCCGACCTCTCTAGGATTGTCATAAATAATTGGCATTCCTGTTTTAACGCCAGGGCCCACAACTAGCGGTTCTACCCCAAAATACTTTCGGGCCAGGGATTCCAACGTTGGCATCACAGGAGGGACTACCGAGGAAATCACCACAGCACTAATTTTTTGAAACGTTAGCCCGCTAAAATCGAATAAGTTTTTAATCACAACCGCATACTCATCCATAGTACGGAATTTATCGGTAGTCACTCTCCAGTGATGAGTCAAGGTTCTGTCATCATAAACCCCTAACACAATATTGGTATTACCTACATCAAACAATAGAATCATAATAACGCTCCTTTTGATTAAGTGAGCTACCGTCAGATAGTTTTACGTCGCCGATTTACTTCGTGACCAACCCAAACAGCAATTCCTGCCTTAATAAGATCCCCCCAAATAAAGGGTACAAAACCAATCATAAAGACACCTAGGACACTTGTCTTGCTATTCAACACCCAGTTTAAAATCATGTAAAGATAACTCAAACCAAAGAAGTACAAGGTTATAAGCCCTGCAAGTACACCAACAATCCCCCACAAAAAGCTTCCTTTACGGTACACTCGGCCCACAACATAAGCTGCGGCTACATTGCCGATAAGAAATCCAAAGGTTGGCTTTAGGATATAGCCAAATCCACCAAAAGGAGCTGAAGAAAAGACAGGTAATCCAAAGAGTCCTAATACCAAATAGACTAACATGGCCATAGCCCCGTACTCTGCACCTAGAATAATTCCGGACATAAACACTAATACCGGTAAAACACTAAAAGGAACCAA
>JADQBO010000197.1 GCA_016278585.1 Desulfosporosinus sp. | reverse complement strand
CGATTAAAAGCGTCCTCATTTCACGATCAAAGTGGATTGAGGACACTTGTGTTTTGATGATGTAGAAACAAACGTTGGGGATGAAACCAACGATGTTATCGAGAGGTCTAATACCGCTGTTTCCCCGCATAAAAAAGCAGTCAAATACCATTAGCCATTGGATAAATTTTCGAGAAAATGTTTTATGGAGTTTTAAAGAGGAAGTTTAAGTTTTAATTCGACAGGGTTATTTCTTGATAAGCGCCATAAGATAGTTTATAATTGTGACCAGGTCTTAATTTAGATATTCAAGGTTTGCATTACCAACTCAAGATATGGCTATCGTTCGTTAACTAAAAATGCAAGGTTAGAAATGGTGATATAGATGGCTCGATATAGTAAAGAAGAACGCCGCAAACAATTAGAGGAAGCACTCTCGATGAATCCGTTTTTCACGGATGAGGAGCTTTCTGAGCAGTTTAAAGTCAGTGTCTCAACGATTCGTTTAGATCGTGGAGAGTTAGGAATTCCTGAACTCCGAGAACGAACTCGCGCGGTAGCCCAAGAAGCGTATTCGACATTAAAGTCTTTAGATGATCAGGAACTCATTGGAGAATTGCTCGAACTTGTGATTGGAGAGAGAGCCTGTTCTAAACTAATGATTGATGAGAGTATGGTTTTGACCAAGGCAAGAGTAGCTCGTGGCCATTATTTATTTGCTCAAGCAAATTCGCTGGCCATTGCTTTGGTGGATGCTCCAATGGCCTTGACGGGAAGTGTCCAGTTAAAGTTCATAAGGCCAGTTCAGTTGGGTGAGGTTGTTGTGGCAAAAGGAACCGTTCAACATCGAAAACAGAATAAATACTGGGTTCATATATCCCTAAGTGTGGGTTCAGAGGAAGTGCTCCAAGGGAATTGGATTCTTTTTGCGATTGAGAATTTACAGGATGAACGAGAAAAGGAGGTGGAGTAGATGCGGATTGCCGTAGATGCAATGGGTGGGGATTATGCTCCAGAGGAGATCATTAAGGGGACGATAATGGCAGCCACAGTGAGTCCTGATGTTCAACTTATATTAGTGGGGCAAAAAGAGCGAATTCAAACCTCCCTCACAGACACGCTGCCTAAAAATGTATCCCTCTATGAAGCATCTGAGGTTATAGAGATGGACGAACATCCGGCTAATGCGGTTCGGAAGAAGAAAGATTCCTCCATAGTTGTCGCAACTCGTTTGGTTAAGCAAGCTGAAGCGGATGCTGTCGTGAGTGCTGGAAGCACCGGAGCTCAAATGGCTGCTGGACTTTTAGGCTTAGGGCGTATCAAAGGCATCGAACGCCCGGCTATTGCTACGATTCTGCCGACTCCGGAAGGTGGGAAACTTCTGCTTGATGTCGGGGCAAACATGGATGCTTCGCCTGAGCAACTTTGTCAATATGCTCTAATGGGCAGTATCTATGCAACAAAAATCTTAGGGATATCCAATCCACGGGTGGGCCTACTCAATGTCGGGAGCGAAGAAGGAAAAGGAAACGAGCTTACCCAAAAGGCGTATCCATTGTTAAAAGCAAGCCCGGTTAATTTTATAGGTAACGTAGAGGGACGGGATGTTCCCTATGGACGAGCTGATGTGGTGGTTTGCGAAGGGTTTGCAGGGAATATCTTGTTAAAAACGGCAGAAGGGCTCGCTGGGGTATTGTTTGAACAGATTAAGGAGAAGATTACTTCAAACATGGTACGTAAACTAGGTGCACTAGCTATCAAACCGGGTTTAAAAGAGATCGCCCAGATGATGGACTATGCGGAGTATGGTGGAGCACCATTGCTTGGAGTTAATGGAATTAGCATTATTTGTCACGGTAGTTCAAAGGCCAAGGCGATCTTAAATGCGATCCGGGTAGCTAGAGAATGTGTGCAAGCGCGTTTAATTGAACAGATTCGAGAAGATCTTCCTAAGTAAGGTTGGTTGACTAATGAGAAAAGAGGACTGCGACTGATGCGTAGTGTTGGAATTGTGGGGATAGGATCATATGTTCCGGATAACATTGTAACTAATAAGGATTTAGAACAATTCGTGGACACCAATGACGAATGGATTATTTCGCGTACCGGGATCAGACAACGTCATATTGCTCCGAAGGACATGCCCGTGTCGGAATTATGTTATCAAGCAGGGTTGAAGGCCTTGGAAGATGCCCAAATAGCCCCTGAAGAGGTCGACTTGATTATTGTAGCGACGTTAACCCCAGATTATGCATTTCCAGCCACTGCTTGTCTCGTGGCAGATCGTTTAGGAGCTAGAAATGCAGCAGCCTTTGATCTGGAAGCGGGATGCACCGGGTTTATCTATGGGGTGGTGACCGGCAGTCAGTTTGTAGCTACAGGTATGTATAAAACAGTGCTGGTGATTGGCGGAGAAACGTTAAGCAAGGTACTCAATTGGAAAGATCGTTCGACATGTATTCTTTTCGGGGATGGCGCTGGAGCAGCAGTTTTACAGCCAGTAAAAGAAGGTTTTGGTTTTTTGAGCTTCGAATTAGGCTCAGATGGTTCTGGTGGACCATTACTCAGCCAACCGGCGGGGGGGTCAAAATATCCGGCCAGTTTAGAAACCATTGAGAAAAACCTACACACTCTTCAGATGGAAGGTAAGGAAGTCTATAAATTTGCCGTCCGAGTTATGGGGGATGTTTCGGTCAAGGTTCTGGAGAATGCTGGTTTAACCAAAGGGGATATAGACCTTCTGATTCCACACCAGGCTAATATTCGTATTGTCGATGCTGCCGTTAAGCGACTAGGAATTTCTCCGGATAAAGTAGTCGTAAATTTAGATAAGTATGGTAATATGTCAGCCGCGTCTATTCCGGTGGCTTTGGATGAGACGTTCAAAGCAGGGCGTATTACAGAGGGGGATATTATAGTAATGGTTGGATTTGGCACGGGACTTACTTGGGGAGCTTGTGTTCTGAAATGGACGAAAGTAGGCAAAATGGATGATTAAAACGAGAATATGTGAGCTAATCGGAATTGAATACCCGATTTTTCAAGGTGGAATGGCTTGGGTTTCGACGGGAGAACTGGTGGCGGCGGTCTCGGAAAGTGGAGGGCTGGGCATTATTGGTTCAGGACAAGCTCCTGCAGACTGGTTACGTCAAGAAATCCACAAAGTGAAAGCGATTACCAAAAAGCCCTATGGAGTTAACGTCATGCTCATGTCCCCCTTTGTGGATGAAGTCATGCAGGTTATTCTCGAGGAACGAGTACCTGTGATCACCACGGGGGCTGGAAATCCCGGGAAATACGTACCTATGCTTAAAGAGGTTGGGACGAAGGTGATTCCAGTGGTGGCCTCTGTTGCCTTAGCACGACGACTGGAAAAGGCTGGGGTAGATGCGCTTATCGCAGAAGGAATGGAGTCCGGCGGGCATATTGGAGAGATAGGTACTCTGCCACTTGTTCCTCAAGTGGTTGATGCGGTGAAGATTCCAGTTATTGCAGCCGGAGGGATCGTGGATGGGCGAGGCTTGGTGGCGGCATTAGCCCTCGGGGCTGAAGGGGTACAAATGGGAACACGCTTTATGTGTGCGGAAGAATGTACGATTTCTCAGCTTATCAAAGATAAAATCATTAAAGCTAAGGATCGTTCTACAGTCATCACAGGGCGTTCAACAGGTCATCCTGTCCGTTGTCTAGATAACCGCTTTACCCGTGAAATAGATCAACATGAACGGGAAGGAATGTTGGGGGCGGAGCTGGAGAAACTTGGGGTTGGAAAATTACGCTTAGCTATGGTGGATGGAGATATTGAAAATGGTTCAATCATGGCAGGTCAAGTCGCGGGAGCGGTTAGCTGTATTGAACCTGCTGCCCAGATTATTCAGGACATTATGCAATCCGCAGAACAAGAATATGAGCGTCTCTCTGCTCGGTTCGGGGATAGGAGGGCCTAAACTTGGGTAAACTTGCCTTTATTTTTCCAGGGCAGGGATCTCAATATGTCGGAATGGGACATGAGCTCTTTCAGATGCCGAGTGGTGAAAGAGCTCGGGAGCTGGCACGTGAGATTCTAGGCAATGAATTTATCTCATTGATAGAAGCGGGTCCGGAAGAAGAGTTACAAAAAACGATGAATACCCAACCGGCGATCTTGCTCGTAAGTGTAGTAGCCTGGCAGCAACTTCGGGATGCGGGAATTGAAGCGGATTATGTTGCCGGGCATAGCCTAGGTGAGTATTCCGCCCATGTTGCAGCAGGTAGTTTGGAGTTTCCTGAAGCACTGCGCGTAGTGAGATCCCGGGGAGAGCTTATGCAGGGAGCTGTTCCAAAGGGTGAGGGGGGGATGGCTGCGATTCTGGGCCTTTCATCGGATAAAGTGGAGGAAGCCTGTCTAAAGGCATCAGAGCAGGGGGTAGTAGCTCCCGCAAATTATAATTGTCCAGGACAAGTGGTGATTTCTGGAGAGAAACGTGCCGTAGCGTATGCTGTAGAGGTGGCTAAAGAATTAGGGGCTAAACGTGCTATACCTCTCAACGTGAGCGGGCCGTTTCACTCCCCCTTGATGGAAAAAATGGGAGAAGAACTTCGCCTGGTACTAGAGAAAGTCCTTTGGCAAGTTCCACGTTGTCCAATTATTGCCAACGTTAATGGAAAAGAAGTTATTTCCCCGGAACGAACAATCAAAGCCTTGGTTGATCAGGTTAGTGGTGCTGTTTTATGGGAACAATCCGTCCGTCATCTTCTGGAGCTGGGTGTTGATACCTTTATAGAGTGCGGGCCAGGGAAAGTCTTAACGGGTTTGGTTAAGAAAATCGCTCCCGATACACATCTCCTCCGCGTAGAAGATAAGGTGTCCTTGGAAAAGTCACTTGCATATTTGAAGGAGAGTCGTTAAAATGATGCTGAAAGATAGCGTGGCCGTTGTCACTGGGAGTGGGCGAGGAATTGGTCGGGCGATAGCCTTGGAATTGTCAGCTGCAGGTGCGAAAGTGGTTGTTAATTATGCGGGCCGTGCTGATAAAGCCGAGGAAACTGTGGAATTGATCCGTTCAGCTGGAGGGGAAGCCTTGGCTGTACAGGCTGATGTGAGCCAACAGGATGAGGTTGATCGCTTAATGCGAACAACACTGGATCATTTCGGAAAAATTGACATTCTTGTCAACAATGCTGGGATTACTCGAGATACTCTACTACTCCGAATGAAGGAGGCGGATTGGGATGCAGTTATGGCAACTAATCTCAA
>JADQBO010000315.1 GCA_016278585.1 Desulfosporosinus sp. | reverse complement strand
CAACCTCCATTTGAGTTTTACCCTGAAAAAAACGCAAAGACAAAATATGTTTTTCTCGTTCATTTAGGCGGCGCAAAGCTTCCCGGACAGCAAGCCCTTCCACCCAACCAGTGTCTGACTGTTTATCATCTCCTATTTGATCCATTACAAAAATGGGATCCCCACCGTCATGATAAATGGGCTCGAACAAAGAAATAGGTTCCTGAATAGCATCTAAGGCAAAAACAACGTCTTCTCTTGGTAAGGCAAGTTTGCGAGCAATTTCAGAAACCGTTGGTTCACAGGAGCGTTCGCTTACCAGCTGATCTCGAACTTGGAGAGCCTTATAGGCAATATCCCGCAGGGACCTACTAACTCGTATCGGATTATTATCTCTTAAATAACGGCGTATTTCCCCAATAATCATGGGGACAGCATAAGTAGAGAACTTAACATTTTGGCCAAGATCAAAGTTGTCGATAGCTTTCATTAACCCGATACAACCGACTTGAAAAAGGTCATCTACATATTCTCCCCGATTCGTAAACCTCTGAATTACACTAAGAACAAGGCGAAGATTCCCATGGATTAGTTTGTCTCGGGCACTGCGATTTCCAGCTTGATAAATCACAAATAGCTCTTTCATCTTTACGCTAGATAACACAGGCAACTTTGAGGTGTTCACTCCACAAATCTCAACTTTATTCAATGCCAAACTACGAGCACCTCCCCAACAAATTCTGTTGGGAAGTATGCCCTAACACAGTTTAGGTTATTCCAATCGACAAAATTCTTTACGAAGTCTGCGAATAATCCGTTTCTCGAGTCTCGAAATGTAGGATTGCGAGATTCCCAAACGATCAGCTACTTCTTTTTGAGTCTTTTCTACCCCATTATCTAACCCAAACCTCAATTCCATGATTACCTTTTCTCTACTAGTCAGCCTTCCCATGGCTAAATGCAGCAGTTGTCGATCAACTTGTTCCTCGATGGGTTTCGAGATAATGTCATTTTCCGTACCTAAAACATCGGACAAGAGCAATTCGTTCCCATCCCAGTCAATGTTCAATGGTTCATCAAATGAGACTTCTGAGCGGGTTTTATTATTTCGTCTAAGATACATCAAAATTTCGTTTTCAATACACCGAGAAGCATAGGTTGCCAATTTAATTTTCTTCTGAGGGTCAAAGGTATTGACTGCTTTAATTAGTCCAATGGTACCTATGGAAACAAGATCTTCGATTCCAATCCCCGTATTTTCGAATTTTCGAGCTATATAAACCACAAGGCGCAGGTTACGCTCAATCAAAATGTCTCGAATTGAACCGTCTCCCATTTCCAAGCGCTCTAGAAGGACTCCTTCCTCATCCGAGTTAAGTGGTGGCGGTAGGGCTTCACTGCTTCCAACGTAATAAACTCCACTAACGCCAAAGATTTTTTGAAGAAGCATAACCCACAGGCGTCTAACCTTACCTTGAACATTACTCCACCACTTCATATTTATCCATCTCCACCTTTCTGCACATGTTCTGGGTGTAGTAACGCTTGGTATTCACCCTCTGAACTTAACACTTGCTGGACAAGGGCCACCGTAGCATGGATTTGTTGAGACCCATTACTCCCTAAACACATAACCCGTTCGGGTCTTATCCCTAGCAGCCAGCTCCGAGTTTCAATTCCTTGAAAAGGAATAAAAACAAGGTGTTTTACTAAATTGGGGTTAAACTTCCATAGTAACGGCCAAGGATCTGCATAATCCTTCCAAGGGCTAGTTAGGAATGCCCTAATATTATCAGGCATTGCACTTGCAGCAACCTCCTCTTCCAGTAGGATAACAGGGGACCCAGTTATTGGATCTCGCAAATGATTTCCAGTATCAAGTAACGCTTTGATGTGCACAACCCCACGCTCTTCACCGCCAAAGTTGATTTCCAAATCATAAATATTTCTTTGCAGACCGGATTTTCTTTCCTGCCATCGTTGCCAAAGACGCTGTAAGCACAACCACATTAGGGTCCCCGACGGAAGAATCCAGAAATTTTTAACAACTAGGCTTAAGTGTTCGCCACCTAGTCCACCATCAAATTGAGCCCACCCCCATAAGGCATAAACGAATCCGCCTAGTCCTGCAGACAGAAGCCAAAACCCTACTAGTGCCTTAAGAAAGACGCTCAAACTTTGTGACCGAAAAGCAACTTTAATCATAAGAATCGGAATCATCCATTTGCTTAAAATGATCCACTGCGGAGTAGAATAGCAGGCTAAGACTATTGGGATTTCACCGAGCAAAACCGCCATTAGGACTCGGCTTGTTCGGACCGGGAGATGGATAAGTCGACCGAGAAGGAGGATCACAAGAGTGTCCATTCCCCCATTAATGAGGATAACCAGATCGAGATAAGTCTCTGCAACGCTCATCTGGTACACCCTTTCCATACACTTCTCTAAAAATTATATCTGATGAAGGAAGTAAAACCTGTCGCTTTCCGGGAGTTATTAATGGATATTTTAGGAAAACTTATACGAGTGGTGTAGTTTTTTATCTAGGAAACGTATTGGTCGACAGGATATAACAGGCTTATGCGCAAGATTGCCTAGTAGAGTGCAAATTAAGTAAATAAAAGACCTGTCCATAAATAGACGAATGTCCATTCCAGACAGGTCAGTCAAGTAAATCACTTTGCGTACTAGTGCTTTCTGCCTCAATTTCTAAACTTCCCAGATATAGGCTACTGTTTCACGAAGATTCTCTAGTCAAACTAAGTAAGAGGCTCTCTTGTTTTTAATCAAACTATGTGGAAAACTCTTACTTCATTTTTTCCTCAAAATATATCCTTAAATTCCAATCTTTATTGAAATTATTTGGTTCTCGTGTTATTGTGAAAGGTAAATTTTGAATTCTATATTTATCTCCTTATTTCTAGCTATTTCTTTAAGAAACATAATAAATGAAGGTGGTAAAATACCATGGCTAAAAACGTAAAAGTAAGCCTTACTCAAAAGAGACGTAGCTTAGAAACTATTTCTCTTATTGCCAAAGAGGTCGAGGGCATTTTAGATCAACATGAGGATTTAGCAAGTGCCACAAGGCAAATCAGAGAAATAATCGATCGGAACCTCGCAACCAATGAATTCTTATTACTATGTGATCTAAATGGATTAGCCTTAGTTCACTCAAATCGTTTTCGTGAAGGTATATTTTTCAATAATGAAACCGAACTTAGAGCTGCACAGTGTACTAAACCAATAACTCAAATTTATCATCGTAATACTGGAGAAGTTCTACTAGATACAGCAAGCCCCATTTATGTTAGAGGAGAGCATCGCTACGCTGTGCGCTTAGGTATTCCTCTTCATAAGGTCCAGCTTACCAAAAAGATGTTTACTGGGATACTCCCCGTACTTTTTCTTGGTGGGGCATGGATGACCTTAAGCTCCTTTTCACCAGTTTCCATTATCTCTTCGGCGATTGCCCTAGGTGGGCAAATCCTTTTTAGTACTTGGCTTAAAAGTAACGTGACGACCGCTTTACAAGAAACAACTAAAGTAACCAAAGCCATCGCTAAAGGGAATTTAAAAGTTCTTGCCACAGCCCACACAGACGATGAATTAGGAAACTTATCTTATGAAGTAAATAAGGTATCCCTCGGCATGAAATCCATCATTATGGATTTGTCTTCTGTTTCCCAGCGAGCTCAAGATATGAGTCAATCTCAAGCGTCTCATGCTCACATATCTGCAGAAAATCAAGAAACCTTAGCGGCGACTTTAGAAGAATTTAGCGCCGGTGCTGCCGAGCAAATTCAAGGCATGAAGATGTCACAAAAACAAGTGGACGAAATCCAATCCGCTTCCCAAAGTATCTTAGCAAGCACTGAAGAAGTTCTTTCTCTAACGACATCCGCCAAAATAACAAGTCAAGAAGGAACCTTCGCGGTCACTGAAGCAATTCGTGAGATGGGCCTTATTTATCAAGTCACCGAGCAAGCCAATTATTCCATTCTAGGATTAGCTGAGCAAGCACAAAAAATTGGAGATATCATTTCAGTTATTAATGGAATCTCCGATCAAACCAACTTATTAGCCTTGAATGCTGCGATTGAAGCTGCCCGGGCTGGAGAACACGGCAGAGGATTCGCTGTCGTTGCAGAAGAAGTTAGAAAACTTGCGGATAGTTCAGCTGATTCCTCACGCCAAATTATGGAACTTATTTCTGGAGTTCAAGGAATGGTTAATACGACTGTCGATAATATTAGTCAGGGCATGGGCGAGGTGAATCGAGGTAAAGAAGTCATTGAAAAGGCTGGACAAGCCATCACTTCTCTTGACGAAGTGATCAATGCAACTTCTATAAAAGTAGAAACAAACTTACAAAACGCTGACCGATTGTTAAACCAGAGTCAACTTTTAGCCGAAACACAACGCCAAGCTACTACCATAGCCAGTCAATTTGCTGAAGGAGCTAATCAAGCAGCAACCACCGTAGAACAGCAAATAAATTCCACCCAAGAAATTGCAGCCATTTCTTCGGAATTAGCTAAAACATCGGCTGACTTACACCAGATTATTCAACGATTTGAATGGTAGGCGCATTTAGTATCTAACGTAAAGAACTTAAACTCAACAGAATAACCCATTGTGATAATGCAATAATGATATAAGGAGGGTCCAATTATGGAAAATCTAAACTATCAAAAAAACATTATCAACCTTTGGGGAGCTGTCGGATTAGGAACGGGTGTGATGTTTGGAGCCGCTATTTTCGCGGTGTTAGGCCAAGTAGCAGAACTGGCAGGAGCTTTGTTTCCCCCCTCCTATGTTGGGGGGGCGATTATTGCAGCTTGTAGCGCTTATACCTATGTAAAAATGGCAAATCTTTACCCGTCAGCCGGGGGGATTGGAATGTTTTTCGTAAAGGTCTATGGTAAGGGTACTATTACAGCTACAGCTTCTCTTCTAATGGCATTTTCTATGGTAATCGCTCAAAGCCTTGTAGCCCGAACGTTTGGGACGTATACACTCCAACTCTTCAATGTGGGACCCAATAGCGCCCTTGTCCCCGCCCTGGGGGTGGGATTGCTTATCTTTACCTTTTTAGTAAATATCTCTGGCAACCGATTTATTCAAACGTTTACCTCCATAGTTTCTTTAATAAAACTAGTTGGGATTGCGCTTTTTACGTATGCCGCATTAAGGGTATCAAATTTTTCCTTAGAAGGGGTGTTGGGAAGTGCTCCAGATCGGAAG
>JADQBO010000092.1 GCA_016278585.1 Desulfosporosinus sp. | reverse complement strand
AGGGTTGGGTAACATCTATGTAGATGAATCTCTTTTCCAGGCAGGAATATCTCCTGAGCGTGGAGTAGACACTCTAACCGAACAGGAAATTTGGAAACTCCATCTAGAGATTCAAAACGTTCTCCAAGCAGGAATCGATGCCCAAGGCACCTCTTTTCGCGATTACCGGGATGCGAATGGGGAAAAAGGATCCTTTGAACAAGCCTTACAAGTATACGGACGAGGCGGGGAACCCTGCAAAGTTTGTGGGCAGACGCTAGAACGAATTCGTCTCGCTGGGCGGACGACGGTGTATTGTTCGAGGTGCCAGAGATAGGCATTGAATGGATAGTTATAGTTAATTGTAATCAATTTATATCAAAAGGTTGTTAGACGATAATTACAAAAAGGCTAGAGCGAAAGCTCTAGCCTTTTGTGGTATTAAACTACGTAATCTCGTTCATTATTCGATAGTCACTTGAATTAGAAGTCAAAAAAGTTTTAGAGTTTATGAGTTTAAAGACATAGAAAAGCCATTGATTAAAATTAATAGCTCAAGGGAATACATTAATTTGGTGCAGAATATTGATTCTCAAAACATTTAGTTTCAAAACGTTTAGTCGTTTTGGCTTGATGTTAGAACTTCAGCTATAGATAAGTCTTGACGGTAGATTTTAATCTGATCCATTCCTTCCGAAATTAATGGCGGTTGTAGGGAGTTTGACAATGCGATTATCACAGGTACGGGGACTTTACGATCTCTCTTAGCGTTCCGACCAATCGCTACATCTACTGGACAGTCTATCCAATGGATTATGACATTGGCCCCTGCGGTTTTTGCCAAGCGTATGTATTTCATACGCCTTTCAATAGTTAGGTTAGTAGCGTCGAAAATAACATCGTTGCCCAAGGAAAGAATATAGTTTATCATGACTTCGGCCATTTCAAAAACTAGTTTGTCATGGTTTACTATGGATGCGTCATTCCACAAGAATTTACGAATAGAGTCAGTGGAGACTACAAACCCTAACAAATCTTTAACTATAGTAGACTTCCCGCTCCCAGGGATACCGCATAACATATGGAACTTCATAGAACCCTCCAATAAGATGATTTCTGGAATTATTCTATGCAAAGAACGGTTAGCCTAAACATATTATAAAAACCATCTCATAAAGTCATCTGAAGAGGACCTGTGAAATTTAAATTTCAACAGTTATATCAGTTAATCAGGTATCATACGTTTACTTTCCAGGTTCTTGTAAAAAGTATATAAAAGGTCAGTTATTGGGCATTATTGGAAAGTTAATATAGAACGTAGTACCATTGTCATTGCTCACAAAATCCAGTTTCGCGTTATGACGTTCTAGGATGCTTAGTGTCATTGAAAGTCCCAGTCCAGTTCCGTTTGATTTCGTTGTAAAAAAAGGTGTTCCAATGTTCTCTTGAACTTCTAAAGGTATCCCTTGACCCTGATCACAAATGATTAGTTTTATAAACCTTTCGTTGCTTATTGTTTTCAGTTTAACCTTTCCTTTGATTTGCGAAGCTTCTAAGCTATTTTTCAATAAGTTCAGAATAACTTGTTTGATTTCATCTTCATCGAGCATCGTTACAGGGATATTATTTAGTTCAACCTCAATTACTTTATCCTCCTCTAGGGCTTGAGCTTCAATAAGAGGTAAGACGCTATTAACAATGTCATTAAGATTATGTAACTCTAAATTCGTGGGTTTAGTCCTTGATAACGAAAGAAACTCTGTGATTATCTGATTTGCTCTATTTAATTCATCGATCATTAAGGTGAAATAACTCTGATAAGGCAAGACTTCTTCCTTCGATTGGAGCAACTGCAGGAATCCCTTAATCGTTTGTAACGGATTACGAACTTCATGTGCAATGCTTGCTGACAATTGCCCAAGAAGATTAAGATGTTCTAGCTTTTGGAGTTCTTTTTGATATTTTAAATTATCGGTAATATCAATGCCTATTTCTAATCGACAAAAATGTTCGTTAAGATTAATCAATTCGGAAGATAGTATTAAATCTTTAAGAACGTTGGACCTAGTCTTAACGGATATAAGCTCACTTACCCGGTTATCTTGGTGTTTTTTTACCTGTGTCTGTACAGAATCGATATTAACAGTATCAAAGACTTCATCTTTAGTTTTTCCAATGATCTCGTTAGGTGTATAACCAAAGAAATTAGCATATTCGTCGTTAACACTAATTAGTTGATTAGTGTCAAGACTAATAATTGCCATTAGAGCATGACTGTTTCTAAAAATCGAAGAAAACCTTTCCTGTGCCCTACAAAGCTCAGTTTGAATACTTTTATAATGAGTTATGGCTTTGAAGAATAGTATAATATAACTGCCCATCATTCTTAGATTACCTTCAAACCATCGGTTTGTAATCGAGCCTTTAACTTCAAAGGTGGCATCTTTCCGATCCTGGATAATCTTATGCATGGCATCAAATAAACTGCTATTGATGTATTGAGGGGCAATTTCCCAAAAAGGTTTGCTCATTATATATTCTTTAGGAAATAAAAACAATTGTTCCGCTTGGGTATTCATTTTTGTAATGCGAAAATTTTGGTCAAAAAGAACACAGGCATCCGGAATACAGTTAAATAATTGTGACGATAATAATTCATCTAAAGTTTGTTCTGCGGGCTCTGAATTATCATAGGTCATTTATATCACTTCTCCTAATCGCATAAGATCATCATATATTAAATCACTCGAAAAAGCTGTCGATTTTTGCGGAAAATACCAATTACAAGTTAGTATTACTATATTATCCATAATATTTTCTTCTCGAATTTATAGAGGAGATTTGTTAAAGCCTTTATTATCACTTAGTAGCTATAAGAGTTTGTTTGAAAACAGTGTGTATGATATAGTAAATTCGAAGAATCATGATTCTAAAAGAACTCATGAGCTGGTGAGGGGTCCTCCCAGTATCCTTCCATTCCATAGTTTATACCCAAGAATAATAAAGGGGCTATCTAGAAAAATGAGTGTTTTATTTTGCCGGGATTGTGGCGTTGATATATCAGGTGAACCGCTTTTTCGACGGATCAGTTTTGCTTTAGAAAATGGTGAAAAGGCTGCCCTAGTCGGTCCGAATGGAGCGGGTAAAACAACCTTGATTTGGGCTTGTTTAGGGGATATCCGGTTAGAAGGCGGAGAGGTCCAAATTCTTGGTTCTTTTGGGTACTTACCTCAAACTCCTATTGTAGAGGATGAGGGGAACGTATTTGAGTGTGTGATCCAAGAACGAGCGGATTTATTACAAATGCAGGAACAACTGCGAGAATTAGAAGAAAAGATGGCTACGATGCCCAGTGAGAAAGTCATGGAGCAATATGCAGCCTTGACCGAATCCTTTGAACGCCAAGGAGGCTATGCTTTAGAAGCCTTAGTTCGGAGAATCTTGGCTGGTTTAGGACTTGAAGCGGAGATGAACTCTCAAGTTGCTAGGTTAAGCGGAGGACAGAAGACGCGGTTGGCCTTATGCAAGCTTTTGCTGCGAGCGCCCGAACTTTTGATCTTGGATGAGCCAACGAATCATTTAGATATTGAGGCTATGGAGTGGCTCGAAGGGTATTTACGAGATTACCCTGGGGCTCTACTGATTGTTTCTCATGATCGGTACTTTTTGGACCGCACTGTCTCGCGAGTTTTTTGTTTAGAATATGGTGGTCTAAAAGGGTATACAGGGAACTATTCCGAGTACGAATTACTGAAAGTTTTAGAAGCTAAAACACTGGGCCGGGAAGCCGATCGTTTAGCGAATAGAATCGCTAAGCTTGAGGAGTATGTCCGTAGAAATAAGGCAGGCGTTAATTCTAAGCAAGCCCGTGGACGGGAAAGTCAACTCCAGAAACTTAAGCCGATTCAAGCACCTAAAGTGGTTGATCACGGACTCTCTATTTCACTGGGAAGTGGAGGGCGAAGTGGGGATCGAGTTCTGTTAATCGAAGATCTTTCGATAGCTTTCAGTAATCGAACTCTATTTTCGAATGTCCAATTAGATTTACGTCGTGGAGACCGAGTAGCCTTGCTGGGTAAAAATGGCGTTGGAAAAACGACGATCCTTAAGGCCATTCTTGACCAGACCCCCTTTAAGGGAACTATCCGGTTAGGAGCTAATGTAAAGATTGCCTATTACTCTCAGGAGCATGAGAATCTGGGTATTTCGGGGACGGTCATGGATGAAATTCGTCATGTTTCAAACTTGAAGGATCCGGAGATCCGAAGCCTGCTCGCGAGGTACGGTTTTAGGAAAGATGATGTCTTTAAATTGATTTCTGTGCTGAGCGGGGGAGAAAAGAGCCGTTTAGCTTTGTGTAAACTTTTTCTGGATCAAGGAAACTTGCTCTTGCTCGATGAACCGACGAATCATTTAGATGCGGAAACCCGTGGGGTGCTGGAAGATGCCCTTCAAGAGTATGAAGGAACTGTGCTCGTTGTTTCCCATGATCGTTACTTTTTGGATAAAGTAGTGAATAAGATTGCAGAACTTACTGCTCAGGGGCTATTGCTTTTTGAAGGGGATTATACTGGTTTCAAGGAACATAAACAAGAAAAAATGATCGATGTCCCCATCGAACGAAATACGAAGCCAAGTAGCCAAGATCAGCAAGAAAGCCGTCATCTGGCACGTGAAAAAAAACGGATGAAGCAACTCGAACTGGAAATTGAAGAGTTAGAAAAAGCCCTTCAAGCATTGGAAGAGGAACTTGCCATGGCGAATACAAATTATGAATTGGCTATGAAACTTCATGAAGAGTGCGAAAAGCTTAAGCAACGTAGAGATTGTGCCTTAGAAGAATGGATTGCTGGAAATGATTGATTTCACCAAATAGCGTTTAAATCCATATATTATCCTGAAGTCGCAAGATGGAGGGATACATATTATGGGGGTAGCTATGCTTATGGCAGTGGCTTTAAGTTTGGATGGATTGGGAGTAGGATTGGCGTATGGTTTACGTCGAATTCGCATACCTTTCTTTTCATTGATTGCTATTGGGATGTGTACGGTTTTGGCAATGGGTATTTCTATGCTCTTTGGTGGTTGGGTAACGTTATGGTTTCGTTTAATTCCTGCACGTTTAGTGGGAGCGTTTATATTGTTATCTTTAGGAATTTTCCAATTAGGCAAAGCGATTTGGAACCGCAAAGATGAGGTTTTACCGCAAGCCGTACCGGCTATGGCTGTGGTCCATCCTAATCCCGTTT
>JADQBO010000400.1 GCA_016278585.1 Desulfosporosinus sp. | reverse complement strand
CGTTTCAGATATATCGTTGTTGTTTTCACCCCCACTAAAGAGGTTAATCCCATCTCGAGTTAAGGACATATTAATATGCATTCCTGAACCGTTGACGTTCGGAAGTGGTTTGGGCATAAACGTGGCATGGAGACCATTACGCTGGGCAATAATTTTAACCACCATTTTGAAGGTCATAATACTATCTGCCGCTGTCAGAGCATCTGTGTATCTAAAATCGATTTCATGCTGCCCCGCCGCTGTTTCATGATGGGAGGTTTCTATTTCGAACCCCATTTCCTCTAAAACCATGCAAATTTCACGACGAGTATTTTCTCCTAAATCGATTGGTGCTAAATCACAATAACTTGCTGTGTCATGAGTAATCGTGGTTGGCTGGCCTTCGTCATCAGTGTAAAACATGAAAAACTCACATTCTGGACCAACTTGAAAGGTATAGCCTAGGTCTTCTACTTTCTTTAGGGTTCGTTTAAGGATATAGCGAGGATCTCCTTCAAATTGAGAACCGTCATGGTTTTTGATATCGCAAATTATTCTCGCGACCTTACCCTGTTGTGGCCTCCAAGGAATGATTGAGAAGGTACCTGGATCCGGAAAAAGAAACATATCCGACGATTCAATGCCCGTGAATCCTGCCACAGCTGAGCCATCAAACATAACTCCGTTTTCGAAAGCGTTGGCAAGTTGTTTATCCGTGATCGCAATGTTTTTCATACTGCCATAGATATCCGTAAACTGTAAACGAATAAACCGAACATCATTTTCTTTGACAAACTTGAGACAATCTTCTTTTGAAAAATGCAATTGAGGTGCTCTCCTTCCTTAAAGTGACCGTTATGAACTAAAGGTTCCCTTTTATTAGACTTATTATATCCTAAATAAGTCTCGTTTGTAGCCAAAGTTCATAAGACCTTACCAGCCGCAATAAAGATTACCATAGGGCCTCTTATTATAAGGAATCAACTTGGAAAATGGTTTAGCTAAAATTTCCTCATAGTTTCCACCAAAATATTTAACATAATCTTTTACATAGTGACTAAGCTGTTGACGATCTTCCTCAGAAAGTTCTACAACCTTAACTTCTTTCCCCAGCTTATAATCTTCGACGTCACCTCGAATATACATAACTCCCCCATGCATTCCCGTACCACAATAGGATCCAACAATTTCTTCATCTTCTTCCAGGCCTAGACCAAGGACGACAATAACCCCACCAGCCATGTATTCCCCTAAAAAATCCCCGACTTTTCCTCCTAGGACAATGGTAGGTATCTTTTCTTGGTATTCCTTCATATGAATTCCAACTCGATATCCCCCGTTTTCACGAATATAGATTTCTCCACCCCTCATGGCATAACCAACAGTATCGCCTGAGCTTCCATGAACCACAATTTTTCCGTCATTCATAGTATTCCCGATGCTATCTTGCGTATTTCCTTCTACATGAACCTCTAAACCATTCATATAGGCAGCCATATCATTTCCCGGAGTTCCTTTGAGAGTTAATCGTGTCTTACCCGTAATTCCATCTCCAATATAGCGTTGTCCATTGACATTTTTAACCACTATTTCTTCAGAACCAATCGCAACTTCCTCACGGATCTTGCTATTCAGTTGTTTATAATAGAGTCCTTTGGCATTGAGTACAATCATCTATTTCACTTCCCTTAGGGTAAGTCTTTGGCTGCGTAGTTCCTTAGGAAAATGGATATATCCAAAATCCTCTTTCAAAAGATGCTCTTGAAAAGCTGTTACATCGACTTCTTGGTCCATAAGTCCAGTTAGAATTCCTGCTCGATCCACCGTATTTAAGGCGATATACCCAACCAGTTTTCCGGCACGTATAACAACCTTTTTATAGCTTTGCTTGTCTTGATCTAATTGAACATATTCTTCTAAATCCGGGGCATTGGATTTAATTATACCTGCTGTGAGCATTGGAAGATCGAAAAATCCAATGGCATTCATGGCGAACCCGCCTTGGTATTCAGCGTTTCCATTAGCCATGTTTACCCCTGCTGTAAATCCTTGCTTATAGGCATTAGGCAGAATCGGTAATACCCGATTCTCTTGATAGATCTTGTCATACCCCTCTGAGACATCGCCCGCTGCATAAACATCGGTTTCACTCGTTGCCATCTGGGGATTAACCAAAATTCCCTGATTTATCTTGATTTTGGTATCCTGGACAAGATCTAAATTTGGTCTTACCCCAATAGCAAGGATAACCCTATCACACTCTAACGTTTCTCCATTCTGCAGGCGAACTCCAGTTACCTTGCCCTTCTCAGCTAAAATCTCTGCTACTGTATTATTTAACTGGAATTTAACACCTTGTTCTTCAAAGTGATTCTGGACAATTTGAGCCGACTCTTCATCAAGAATGGCACTCAAAATGCGGTTCGAGAGTTCAGCAACGGTCACAATCGCTTCTCGCTTAACCAACCCCTCAGTCGCTTTGAGGCCAATCAGCCCCGCTCCAATGATAACCACTTTAATTCCTGGAAAGAGCTCATTATCTAACTCCTTTACATCATCCCAAGTTAAAAAGGTAGAAACTCCAGAATACTCTCGGCCAGGGATGGGGGGATTAATCGGTTTTCCACCAGTTGCAATCAACAAACGATCATACTGAACCTTTTCCCCTGTAGGAAGTTCGAGTTTCTTGTCTTCAATCTTTAAAGCTTCAACCTCTGTCCCGAGATACACCTCTACTTTTAAGCGTTCATAAAAATCGGAATCTCGGTAGTACATCTTCTCAGGTTTGACTTTTCCGGAGAGGTAATAGGATATAAGAGGACGGGAATAAGCAGGATACGGTTCTTTCGAAAAAATTGAGATTTTCCCTTCCAAGTCTACACTACGGATTCCTTCTACCGCTCCGATCGCAGCGGCAGAATTTCCGACGATCACATAATCCATACTACTCTTACTCCTCTCCCTTTAGACTATCAATATACTGTAGGGCACGGTTAGGACAATTCTGAACGCAAATGGGCACAGTTATACTATTAGTGACTCGCGGGTCATCTCCTTGGTTAGAACAAAGATCACATTTAGAAGCTACTTTGTGTCCTTGGTTATCTCGCCGGATCGCACCGAAAGGGCAGGCAAGAATACAAGTCCAACACCCAACACATCGACTTTCATCATTGCCTACAATCCCAGTAACCGGATCTTTCTGCATTGCTCCAGTGATACAGGCCTTAGTACATGGAGCTTCATCGCAATGGCGACATTGGAGTGCAAACGAAATCGACGAATTATCCTCGACTAAAATTCTCGGTAAGGGTTTCGTCCTCTGCTTTGAAAAGGCTTTAACAATATCTAACGGATACTCCGAATGAGCCGTCGCACAATATATTTCACAAAGTTTACAGCCCACACATACTTCTTCTCGGGCATAAACACGTTTCATCCGAAACCTCACTTCCTCTCCCTAAAGCTTTTAACAAGCTACTTGCCCTCTTACACAGCAAACTTTAAAGGCTATTATATTTATCTAGTGATTAATCTTAAGCTTTCATAGTTTATCCTACGATTCTATCTATCTTAGTAATGTCATTGTCCTAGTAAGCTCTTAAACTTATCCTATTAAATCTACTATTCACCCGCTGCTGAGACGCCCAGGATATTTAAGTCACGATCGGATAATCCAATCCCCCTAAGCATCAGTCGGTTTCCCCTTAAACTTTCAATAGCATTAATACCCATACCACCAAGGAGTTCCTTAACCTCGTGCTCCCAAGCTTTTAATAGATTCGCAACTCTTTCTGCCCCAATCTCGGGATTCAAGCGTTTGACTAATTCGGGTTTTTGCGTAGCGATTCCCCAATTGCATTTTCCTGTATAACATTTCTGGCACATATGACAACCCAAGGCAATAAGCGCCGCACTTGCTACATAGACAGCATCGGCACCTAGCGCAATCGCCTTAACAATATCTGCGCTGTTCCGGATACTTCCTCCAACGACCAGTGAAACTTGATTCCGAATTCCTTCGTCACGCAGACGACTATCCACCGCCGCTAAAGCAAGTTCAATTGGAATTCCTACCGAATCACGGGTCCGCAGCGGCGCGGCTCCAGTTCCCCCACGAAAGCCATCAATAGCAATAATATCAGCACCCGCCCGGGCAATCCCAGAAGCAATTGCGGAGACATTATGCACAGCTGCAATTTTGACAATGACCGGTTTCTCATAATTTGTGGCTTCCTTTAAGGAGAAAATTAGTTGGGTTAAATCCTCAATAGAGTAAATATCATGATGAGGTGCCGGTGAAATCGCATCCGAACGTTCTGGAATCATCCGGGTTCGGGATACCTCCACACCGACTTTTTCTCCCGGTAAATGCCCACCAATTCCCGGTTTAGCTCCTTGTCCAATTTTTATCTCAATAGCAGCGCCCGCATTTAAATACTCTGAATGAACCCCAAAACGACCGGATGCCACCTGAACAATCGTATTTTTCCCATATTTGTAGAGGTCTTCGTGGAGGCCTCCCTCTCCAGTATTATAGAAAGTCCCTAAAGTTTCTGCCGCTTGGGCTAAGGACTTAGCCACATTGAGACTCACAGAACCGAAGGACATTGCCGAGAACATGATTGGGAGGTCTAGCTCAAGTTGAGGGGGTAGCGGCTCAACAAGCCTCCCATTTTCAACCACTATTCGCTCTGGTTTACGGCCTAAAAAAGTTTTAAGCTCCATGGGCTCTCTGAGGGGATCAATGGACGGGTTAGTCACTTGGCTGGCGTTAAGCAGTAAGTGATCCCAATAAATAGGATACGGACGATCCGTTCCCATCCCAGTCAGCAAGATACCGCCTGTATCCGCTTGCCTGTAGATCGCTTTCATCGTGCCTGCTGTCCAGTTCGCATTTTCACGAAATTCCAGTGGAAACTTCCGAATGGAGAGTGCGTGGGTTGGACACATTCCCACACACCGATGACAGTTTACACACTGAGCATCATCTGAGACGACCTTTTCTTCTTCTTCATCCCAAAGATGAGCTTCATTTGCACATTGCCTTACACAAACCTGACAATTAATGCAGCGGTCTTTATTTCGTTCAATAAGAAAGTCCGGCGTATTCATACTCAGTGTCATACCCTTGTTCTCCCCTCTTCTCGAGTGTTGCAATAACAGGTTCTCCACCGCGAGGAGCCCATAGCTTTTCAGGCTGAGGACAAACTTCCCGGATAGCAGATTCTTCAGAAGCAAGATAGAGGAAAT
>JADQBO010000044.1 GCA_016278585.1 Desulfosporosinus sp. | reverse complement strand
CGTTGCCCTTTATGAGGGTAACTACGAAAACGTAGAAGCTTTGGCAAAAAAAACACCAACCTATACGGTAGATACAGAGGCAAATGCCAACGCATTTACCATTCCGGGAGATAAACTGACCAAACTTTCAATGGGCATGGTTCCTGCCTATACCGTTAAAATAAGCACGGATAATCCAAAGGTTTCCGGTGAAAAGCTAGAATCCGTGGGAAATATTATCATTACATCAGCTCCTGCTAATGTTAAGATCGAACGCCCTGCCAGCTATTATGTTTTAGATACGGCAGATTCAATCACTGTAAATTGGGAGTCAACGAATGTAAACGACACCCCAGGCGGCTGTGAGTTCGAATTTGAAGTGACAAAAAACGGCGCTGCCGTTATCACCAGCCAAGACACAAGTGGAAGCTACACCCTTGATTTTGAGGATGTTACAGGCAAATTATAGGATGTGTATACGGTCACTGCCAAAATCAAAAACACAGGGGACGAAGCTTACAGCTATGATTCCTTTGTGCTGCATGTCTATGATGCGGGTGCCATGAAAATTTGGGTGGATAAACAAGACGCCTCAAGCTTTACCATGGATAATGAAGAACGCATTAAGGGCATGACCAGTGCCGAAATCGTCGACTTAGAAAGAAACATTGCTTTAACCAATAAGCTGAGCATCAATTATGGTGATCATTCCTATGGTTTAGTGACTGACCAAATTGAATGGAAATCAAGTTACTCCAAGTTTGCCAGCATCAATTACTCCCAAGGTGGAGGGTACAAGAACATTGAAGATTATGATTCCTCATCCTATATGCCGAATACGAACTTTATACTTGCCGGCTTAAAGGATGGAGCAACCACCATTAATGCAACCCATAAATTATCAAGAATGACCGACACATTAGGCGTAACTGTTAAAACATTAAAGGATAAGTTGTACCTCTTCCAAGCTATGCCCATGGCAACAACTGAATTTATTTACTCAAACGGAGATGGTACAGAAAAAACCGTGTTTAGCGATGCCTTGGGGGCGGTTGCCATTTATGAGCCAACGGGGATTAAAGGCGACGTGAAGCTCAAAAGCACCGTAAGCGGTAATACGTATATGGGCACGATTTACAATGTAAATCTGATATCGGGTGAAAATGATGGCTCCAAGGGACAGCTGTATCCAATCAATAACTTTGTCCTGCGTAAAGCTGCGCAATTGGACTTGAACTTTAAAAACACAGACGGCACACCCTACACAGGGATTGTAACAATCCGCGGTGGTGTCTATAAAAACGGAAATTACTGCGAAACCACTGAGATTTCCGATAATGACGGTGCTTTGAATAAAACCATTACCACCAACCCAGTACGTGGTTTTTATAGGCAAACGTTTGATATTACGCGCTTTTGGTCTGCTAAAGCAGGCGAAACCAGCGCCTCAAGCGTAAATTCCACCGATAAAATCGAGTATGTATTTGAGTTTCACTTTGGGGATGATGATTACCAGCCGCAGTTGATCAAGTTTTCAGGAAACTTATCCGGTGCGGATGTGCTGCGCTTTGGTGAAAGCGTTGTAAAGCTTGTTTCGATCGCTCCAACGGATAAGAATAAGCCTTTTTTCTCCGCACAATATTTAGATCGTTACAAAAAAAGCGGACGCCTTGACAATGTTAAAAATGCTACAGGAAACATTGGACTAAATGCCCAAACCCCCAAGGTCAGAATGGATACCCAAGCTCTTTGGTGGGGCGCACCCACTTCAGACACAAATGTAGCAATCTCGATATTAAACGAGAAGGGCGTAGCGCTTTCCGGGCAAAACTACAAAACATTTAAGTATCCTTTTGCGACAATGCTTGTGACCGAGCACCAAATGGTCATTGATCAAAGCAATATTTGGATTGATAAAAAGGGCCGCGGCAAGCTTGCCGTTAAAATGTTTAATGAAGACGGTACTTTGTATAATTCCACGTTGGCACCTTACTCGATTCGCAATATGCTGGAAGTAGAAAATATATCCGAAAGCCCCGATGTCAATGAAAAATTTCAAGCGGAACTCCAAAAAAGCATTAAAGCCGGATCTTCATTTGATGCCAAAGATAAATTTACCCAAGCTGCTCTCGATTTTGCAAGCGGCATTAAGTTTGGCAATGACAACTTTTCATTAATGCTTGCACCCACATCAGATCCTACAGTGTTTAACGGACTATTGCAGCTGAACGCAGGGGACGATGTCATGGACATGGGCCCCGAAGAGGACGAGTTTTCTCTGATGCTAGACGATGATGAGGTGGATAGCGTTGGGGTTGCAAAATCCGGCTTTGCCAAGTCACGTGAACTGGCAAGTGGACTAACAGACGACATAGAGAGTTTAATGGATGAAAGCAGCGGTGGTGGTTCGGTCAAATATCAAGTGGGTGGATACTTTAGTTGCAGAATTGCTTATAATTTTGAACTGGAAAAATGGGAAATACGGCCAATTGGTGGCGGGATTAAAGCTGGCATTGGCTTTGATTTCTCTAAGGTTATGAATAGCATGGTAGGCCCGGTTCCTGTGACCTTTGAAATTGCCCTGGGCGCTGCTGTGCGTTTAGAATTTGATGTCCATATGCTGTATGAACCGGTTTCTGTTGGAGGCATAGTTTACGCTTGGCAAGAAGACCAAGAAAGTGTCACAGACTATTTGACAAACCTTAGAATTAAGGCCTATATCTATGCTTTTGGTGGATTTGGCTTTGATGCCACTGTTGTTGCGCTAAAAATAGGCTTGTTTGGGCAATTAGTGCTCGAAAATGAAAATAAGTTCCTGAATCGTAACTATTTAGATGCGGAAATAGCCCAAGCAGAAAAAGCCTTATCAGGCTCAAGGCTTAACCTGAAGGGGCAGGTAGGGATCAAGTTTGTAGCAAAATTATTGTTTATTTCCTATAAGAAAACATTGGCCTCTGCCAAATTTGAAAAGGAATGGACCTATCGCAACTGGGACAAAATTGAAGCGTATTGGGAAGAGACCACCGGTGATATGCTAACACCTCAAAATATGAGCATGGCGACACGTTTATATGCCGCAGCAACGGGCCAAGATACGGTGGTTATTTCCGAGGCGCCCGAGCTTGAGAGTCGAGAGTATCTCAATGATTATGCTCGTGTGTGGGGTACACCAAGTGGAAGGATGAGCGCATTTTCTCTTGATACAAACAATCTTGAGCCAAGCACACTGCAATCAAACGCCTATCCTTATGCAAATCCACTCATTGCAGATGATGGCTCAATGTTTGTGTATTTATCCGATAACAACAGTCCTGATGTTTGGGATACAACCGCAAACTATGCAATTAAGGACGGTAGCAGCTATGCTGACAGAGGCACGATTAACACAGCAGCTGAAAGCTTTGGCGATTCCCAGCTGTCCTTTGCCAGTAATAATAGTCTTGCCATATCTTCATGGGTAAGGCTAACGGATAAGCTTGAAAAAAATGCAGATGATGAGCTAAGCACCGCTGAAATAGCGATGATGACGAACAACACAGAGATTTATGCAAGTATTTACAACGGTAGCTCATGGACTACCGAAAGACTGACGAACAATAGCACGCCAGACATGGCTCCGGTGGTTGCCACAAACGGAAGCCAAGCGATTGCTGTATGGCGTAGTCTTTATGCTGGCGACCCTTCAAATCCTACCGATTTCAGTGGAAAAGACGCCATTGTTTACCGTATTTATGACGGAACTGAGTGGAGCGACGAAACAAAGACACTTTATAACGGTGTTTCTGGCAGTGTTGTAGGCTTAAAAGCGGCTATGATGTCTGACGGTTCTTCAGCAATTTCTTACATTATAGATACAAGTGAAGAAAGAGATACCAATAGCTACGAGGTAGTATATGGGGTTGTTGACCCTAGTGGTGCTATAGTAAAAAATGTTCGTCTGACAAACGATAACTCCTCGGACGAAAATCCCCAGCTAACAGTCACCAAAATTGGCAATGACGAACGATTTATGCTTGGCTGGTACAAAATGGAGGGGGAAAAATCCGATATTCGTCTTGCCACGTTTGGTGAAGACGGAAGCCCCAAAGAAGATTTTATTGACAGCTTATCTGCAGCGTCAAGTGGTAACAAAATCGGCAGCAACTTTAAGTTTTTAAACACTAGCGCTGCGAACAAAGACTTCAAAAACCTTTCCATTTTATGGTCAGAGTATAATGATTCTACTGCAAGCGACTCCTTAAAAGCTATTAAGTTCATGCAGGAAACAGTAGACGGAACACCCCTCACCTTTACCTCAGCGGCCGTCGACGTTGCACAAATGCCTAATAGAACGGTCATAGATAGCTTTGATGCGTATGTTTCAAATGCTAATACCGACGAAGTGAAGGTTATCATGTTGGGTACTGAATCCAAAGATGAATTTGAGACGATAACAGACACTGACGAGGATGGAAACTCGGTTGAAATTAATGTGCCAAAGACAGAAAGTAAGATGTTTACCGCAACCGAAGCCTATCAGAATAAAGTCGAAATTACAGCAGCAGACTTTGACTATACGGAAATTATGTCAGGCTTTATCATGCCAATAGCCTTTACCGTGCAAAATCAGGGTAAAGAATTGATGACAAGCGTTACCATAGACTATGGTACAGAAAGTAAAACCTTTGACAATCTAACGATTTTACCCGGCACAAGCAAAACGCTGATTGTCAATTATGGTGTGCCTGGAGATATTGCCGATTTATCCTACAGTGGTATAGCAACCTTTGGCGCTTCGCCGATCATTCTGACCGGCAATGGGACATTGCCTTTGGCAGTGGCTGATGTGGGCATTACTAAGATTGATACCATTAAGGAGATAGACGGTCAGCGTGAGTTTGCAGTGACGCTGTACAACAGCAGTGACTATAAGCTAAATACCAGCAGCAAAAACGTAAAGCTTGCCATTTACGATAGTTCTGCATATACCCCAGGTACAGAAGTGGTCGACATTATTACCATTTCGGATCCTGCCGAATTAGCGCTGATTGACAACGGAGCTTATACTACCAATCTAAGCTTTGATATTAAGTCCTATCTTTTAGAAAAAGGAAAAGACGAAATACCGGCAAATGGTGTCACTCTGTATGCCAAGGCGTGGGTTGTAGACAGCTCAGACACAGACAAAGAGCTCGCTGAGTTTGTTGGCGAAAACAATTTCAGCACCATTCTTTGCGAAAATCTGGTCAAGCGTAACGGCGGAAACTCCATGAAGGTTGACGTAACAC
>JADQBO010000394.1 GCA_016278585.1 Desulfosporosinus sp. | reverse complement strand
CCCGTAAGAAACAAGTCGTACCACAAATGACGACATATTTCCAAGGTTAATTTTAGTATCTAGGTAATTATAATGAGTTAATAAGTAATATTATGGCAAAAATAGTATTGCTAGTTCATTAACTTACCTTGTGTTATTAATTTATGGTGTCAAATAAACGTTAGAGAGACGAGGTTCGGAGTGATTTCAGTGCAAGATGAATTCCAGCGCCTAGCAACGCTTCGTAAAGAACTGGGAGATGCTAATAAGCAGTATTATGTTCTTGACCAACCACATATCACAGATGCAGAATACGATGCTTTAATGCAAGAGCTCCTGAACTTAGAAGCCAAGCATCCAGACTGGGTTACTCCGGATTCTCCGTCTCAACGCGTTGGGGGAGAGGTAGCCAAAGAGTATACTAAAGTGAGGCATTTGGAACCTCTCCTCAGCTTAGATAATGCATTTGACCAAGCTGATCTACGAGAATTTGATCGACGGGTTCGTCAAGGGGCTCCCACGGTGAGTTATGTTGTTGAACTTAAAATTGATGGTTTAACCGTTGCCTTAACTTATGAAGAGGGACTTATGGTTCGTGGAGCCACTCGGGGAGATGGTTCTGTAGGAGAAGATATTACGGCTAATGTCAGAACGGTGGGATCAATTCCTCTACGTTTGAATAAGGCGGTTCCGAGGCTAAGTGTCCGGGGAGAAGGGTATATGCCTAAAGCCTCCTTTGCTCGTTTGAATCAAGAGCGTGAAGAAGAAGGGCAGTCCACGTTTGCCAATCCTCGTAATGCGGCAGCAGGATCATTACGTCAACTCAACTCTAAAATTACTGCCCAGCGCAAACTAGATTACTTCGCCTATCAAGTTTTATCGGCGAATGAATTGGGATTACATAATCAAATGGAAGTACTTAACTATTTGAAAGAACAAGGGTTTATTGTTAATCCTGAATATAAAGTGTTTAGCGATATTGAAGAGGTTATTACCTATTGTGAAGAAATGGCAGGGGAGCGTCATCGTTTTCCCTATGATATCGATGGTCTCGTCATTAAAGTGAATGAATTTGACCTTCAACAGGAACTTGGTTTTACCGCCAAAAGTCCCCGTTGGGCGATTTCTTATAAATTCCCGGCGGAGCAAGTTGAAACAGTCATTGAAGATATTATCATCCGAGTCGGACGGACTGGAGTTCTGACGCCCACAGCTGTTCTTAAAGCAGTTTCAGTGGCAGGGTCTACAGTAAGCCGCGCTACACTCCATAATCTGGATAATATTAGGGAAAAGGATATTCGGATTGGAGATCATGTCCTTTTACATAAAGCTGGAGATGTGATTCCAGAAGTTGTCCGAGTCTTAGCTGAAAAACGTAAGGGTGAGGAAACGCTTTTTGAAATGCCTGGTCTCTGCCCGGAATGTAAAAGCCCGGTGTTACGTGAAGAAGGGGAAGCTGCATATCGTTGTCAAAGTATCATATGCCCAGCCCAGCAACGTGAAGGGATTATTCATTTCGTCTCTCGAGATGCCATGGCAATTGATGGATTAGGGCCTGCGGTTATTCAACAGCTTTTAGAGGCTGAGCTGATTAAGGATGCCGCAGATCTCTATTCTTTAACGTTTGATGATTTAATCCCTTTGGAACGGATGGGGAAAAAATCTGCAGAGAATTTACTGAAAGCCATTGAAAATAGTAAAGAGCGAGGGCTAGCTCCGTTGATTTTCGCTTTAGGAATTCGTCATACCGGAGAAAAAGCTGGCAAGATTTTAGCTCAGACGTTTGGTTCAATGGAAAAACTGATGGGAGCGACCCTTGAGGATTTGCAAGCAATTCCAGATATTGGACCTGCGATGGCGGAGAGTCTGGTTCAGTTTTTCAAGCTGGAAAGTACCGAACGATTCCTAGCTAAATTGAGTGAAGCTGGCGTGAACATGACTGAAGAAATTTCAACTAAACCTCAGATATTTGCGGGTAAGAGCATCGTCGTTACGGGTTCACTAAAGCGCTGGGAGCGGCGGGAGATCGAGGCACTCATCGAGGAGTGTGGAGGGAAAGCTGCCAGCAGTGTCAGCAAAAAAACAGCTTTTGTCATAGCGGGTGAGAAAGCTGGCTCAAAGCTTGTAAAAGCGCAAGGGTTGGGAATACCAATCTTAACTGAAGAGGAATTTGATATATTACTAAAGTAGCTTATTCAGGGGGTGGATTCACATCCCCGCGTTTTTTATACCATCAAAACACAAGCGTCCTCAATTCACGTTGATTGTGACATGAGGATGCTTGTGTTTTGATGGTTGTAACCACTTGGAGATTTTGAAGGCTGAGTTTTACACTGCCCCATTTCCTTTGTGAACCAGAATCCCTCAAATCATTATTATGCTGCCCGTTACGTAATATCTTTTAAGAATTAACGTTTAACTTAATAATATAGAAAATTCTTAACATTTCGCCAAATAAGGTATATTATATAATCACAAACGGTGTCTGCTTACTAAAAAATGAAGAAAGCTAACCTGAGGACCGTCTAGATAAAATTCAAGGGGGAAAGTATGTGCCACTAAACTTAAAACAATTTAAACCCTTTGATCAGTTACCGGAAAACGTTTTATTGGAATTGAGCCAAATGATACCTATTAAGACCTATCCTAAAGGTAGTTTTGTTTTCGTTGAGGGCGAAAAATCACAGGATTCTTTATTTCTAGTTTTGTCTGGAGTTGTGGAGATCATTACAGGAAACGGAAACGGGGCAGTAAGGCTACGCAGTCAGGGAGAGTTCTTTGGCGAAACCGTTATTCTTACTGGCAAACGATACCCTGCCTCATCTAAAGTACAAGCAGACTTAACGTGTTACGTGTTAGGAAGAGAAATCTTTGAAAATCTCTTACAGAACTATCAAGAGGTTGCCCTCTATTTTAACCGCGTTTTAACGGACCGACTGTGGGGCTTGTACGAAGAAATGCTACAGGAGCAACCTTATGAGTCGTTTGGTATAGGATTTGATCGCTTTAAACAAAAGGTTTATGACATTATGTCTACTCCTGTAGAAACCTGTCAGCCGAACACTCCAATTAACGAATTAGCTCGTTTGTTTACAAAGAAAAAAATTAGTTCGATGATTGTTACAGATCCCAATGATATAATGCTGGGCTTAGTTAGCGAGCGTGATCTTATTAGCAAAGTACTAGCTCGCGACAGTAACCCTGCGGTACCTACCGCTGTTGATATTATGCAACAGCCCCCCCCGACCTTGACAGCCAACTCCTTTTTTTACCAAGCACTCCTTACAATGTTGAAAAGTCAGAGTAAATATATTGTGGTTACAGAACGAGCCCGACCTATTGGTATTGTAACTATTGGGGATTTAACTAGGGCAAGAATAACTAGTTCTATAACGATTGTTAGAGACATAGAACTTGCCGGAAGTATCTCGGAATTAGCACAAGCCTCTAAGCAAATCAATGGTACTGTAGCTACTATGATCAGTGAAAAAGCCTCCGCTAGTGAAATTGGGGAAGTGGTGTCAGAGCTATATGACATATTAACTAAAAGATTACTTTTGCTGGCAGAAAATTTAATGTTTGAAAAAGGTCTCGGCCGGCCTCCGGTTGATTATTGCTGGTTAACTATGGGTAGTGGCGGTCGTGAAGAGCTAACTCCCTCATCAGACCAAGACAATGCCATAGTTTATGCTGATGTTTTGCCCGAAGAGGAGGAGTATATTAGCAACTATTTTCATGAGCTGGCTGTCTATGTAACAGAAGGATTAGAACTATGTGGTCTTATTAGATGTCCCGGTGATATTATGTCCACTAACTCCAAATGGTGTCAATCGATAACTGCTTGGAAAAACACGGTAAATCGGTGGGCAATCACGCCGAACCCAGACACTGTTCGGCAGTTTACAATCTTTTTGGATTTTAGACCAGTTTATGGACAAGAGTATTTGGCGCAAGCGTTACGTGATTATACGTTGCATTTGTTTCGGACTAATCCTGCCGTACTTTATTTTTTAACAAATGATACTCTTAGCCATAGGGTGCCTCTTAACCTATTTAAAAAAGTAATCTTGGAAAAGAACAAAGATCATAAAAACGAAGTTGATCTAAAAAGAGCTGCTGGAGTTCTTCTGGTGGACTGTATCCGCATCTTTGCTATGTGGAAAAGTGTAGTCGAGGTCAATACTTTAGCTCGGCTAAAAAAGCTTGTCGAATATGAAGCCATCTCCGCCGATGATGCCGAGTACTACGAAGCAGCCTTTCAATCTCTTATGATGTTTAGAATGCGAGAAAACCTACGAAAACTTAGTCTTGGGCTTATTCCTGATAACTATATTAACCCCAATAACCTTAGTGAAAGAGAACGCTCTGTTATGCGTGAAAGTTTTGTGGCAGTTGATCGTCTGCAGAACGTAACCAGATCCAATTTTCAAATCAAATAGGGCCGCTAATCTCCCACTATAAAGAGAAAGGAACAGTCTATGGTACAGCATTTATGGGAGGGATCAAAGATCAGTATTTTTATGAATTTTTATAAATTGTTTTTCTCAGTCGATGAAGATTTTTGTCAAAAAGTAACGGCTTTTCGACTGCGAAAATGGCCTTCCCTTTCCTTAGACAGCAGCCGGTTTGTTGTATTTGATACTGAAACTACAGGGTTTTATCCCCATAAAGGAGATAAAATTATTTCAGTGGGAGGGTTGGTTATTAACGACGGCCAGCTTACAGATGACACATTTCTCCAATTCATAAATCCTAATCGTGAAATTCCTCCTCATATAACAGAATTGACGGGAATTACAGATGAAATGGTTGCAATGGCTCCTGATTTCGTAGAAGTTTATCATGAGTTTATGGCTTTTGCGGGGCCTTCGATGCTTGTAGCTCATTGCGGAGCTTTTGATTTTAGTTTTATAAATGCGCATCTGCGGAAAAACTGTGGAGAAAAGCTATGCCCCCCTATTTTAGACACCTATTTACTCTCGCATTTACTTTTCAGCGACCAAATGAGCCGTTCTTTAGAAGATTTGGCTGAAGTTTATGGAGTACCCTTAACGGGCCGGCACACCGCTTTAGGGGATTCGATCATTACGGGCAGCATTTTCTTAGCAATGGTTGAAGACTTAAAGAAAAAAGGTATAAGAACAACGACGGATTTACTATACAGTTATAAATATTTGAAGCTTAGCACCCCGTAAAAACGGGGGTGACAGAGGTGTAGGTGACAGGAATGACAGGGGGACGGGGTTATTGACAACAAGTTGTCAATAACCCCGTCCCCCTGA
>JADQBO010000332.1 GCA_016278585.1 Desulfosporosinus sp. | reverse complement strand
TACCGATGTTATACAATACTTGTCCAGAAGAATCAACAACACAAATATATCCATAGTGAAGACTCTCTATATAACCACCTCTTGTGACAACTGCTAATGGCTTCATTATTTTCACCCTTAATTCAAATTTATCTCCTATATGGATATTTGTTCCCTTATTATGTATATTAAATACAGGTATAGTATGGCCTACAACCTGACCTTTTTCGCAAAAGCCTGTGGAGCTTAGCTTGGGGTCGGCATTCCTCCGAAGGGAGGTGATGCCATGGAAGTATAACAGACTTTGATGTGCTGATGATTATTTGCAACATTGTTGGTGTTAATACTTTCGTTTCATAAAATCGGAGAAACATTATTTAGGAGGAGCAACTATGAAGGGAATATTGGACAGCAACTTTCGTGGTAAGGAACTGACACCTGAAGAATATAAGGAACTGTGGACTAAATCGGGTCCGGTTCAAATTAAGGTAATCGAAAAGGCAGGGGCATGCCCGTTTGACATTGGAGATACATTTTTATATTCAACCCCTCACGACAAACCACAGGGCGTTTGTTCAGATTTATTACACGTCTTAGACCTATATATTTGGAGAGTTTCATTAGGGTTTCCTTCCTGGGAGTCAGACAACCGATTAATTTATCGGATACACTGCCCATCTAAAAAGGGGACGGTATGGGAAATAAAAAACTTTAATCGAAACTCCCTAATAAAGGGTGCTCATAGGAAGGGATCTTGATGAATGAATCAGGGTCCCTTCTTCATGGAAAATTCACAACTTTTTCATGAGTTAATCGTATCCTAGAGCTACACTATAGACAAGGAAAAACTGCAATTCAGGCAAAGCGTGAACCCTATGCCCGTGGTGAGATCGATTCTATGCAGTATCAGAGCCAAAAACAGGATTTGGAAGGTAAGAAGAAATTATAGTCACGGTTGAAATGGCCATCAGAAATATTTAACTTGCAAAGGGGAGAGACCATTGAAAGTAAGAGCACTTGCAGCTGTGTTAATTATTATTCTAGGAGCTGGCGTTTGGTGGGGTCTTCAAACGGTTGAAGCCCAGCAAAATCTAGTTTCGACCAGTAGCAACAACTACAACTCCTCTGGATCTTCGGTCGTTGGCTCAGAGAGTGTACCACAATTTGATAACCAAGGAGGAGTTGATGTTACCGTCACCTGGAAAGGAGAAGGTTCCGATTCCTCTATGCAGAAATTTGAGGTATCGATGAACAATCATATGACCAATCTGTACGACTTCGATTTTACTAAGAATATTGATCTTAAGATTAGTGGAACTACTGTGCCAGCGGTCGTTAACGTTTTAAACAAAAGCGGAGCGGGTCATCACGTCGAGGCTGAACTTGAAGTGCAAAGTACAGATCTAAGTAAACTAGAACCAGGTAGCCAGTTTACGCTTGTGATTAAGAATTTAGTCAGGGTTCCTATGCGTAACTTCACGTGGGTTTACTAAAACTGAGAGCAGGGTGATTTATTGACTACCTCATTACTGGCAATTGCTTTTGCTGCTGGGATTCTTTCTTTTCTCTCGCCTTGTATCATCCCTATGTTGGGAGTCTATTTTTCACTGATTACTGGGCTTAATTCGGATCAACTTAAAGAGACAGCAATGGACGGTATCCTGCGCCGCAGAGTACTGAAGAATACTCTAGCCTTTATCGTCGGTTTTGCCCTGGTGTTTACTGCTGCTGGTGCCGCTGCGGGAGAGCTTGGAACCATTCTCAGCCGATGGCAGTTTTTACTTAATATTTTGGGTGGTACAGTCGTTCTTATTTTAGCCCTAAAGCTTTTGGGCGTTTTCGAGCTGTCGTTTCTGGCTAAATTACATTGGGAACCAGCCTTCTACGAAAAATTGAGGAATAAGGCTAAACATAGCACTTGGTCATCTTTTGTCGTCGGCTTATTATTCGCAGTTGCCTGTTCACATTGCATTGCCCCGACTCTTTATTCTATTCTAGCTTTAGCAGGCACTACACAAAGTCCTTCGAGCGGAATGCTGGTTATGTTTATATTCTCCGTAGGGCTTGCTATTCCGTATATGATCGCAGGGATGTCATTTAATAGGGTTATGAAGAGTTTGCAGAGGGTGCGTCGCTGGCAATTTGTCGTTGAACGGCTAGCCGGTCTCCTAATGCTTTATATCTCGTATGTCATTTATGCTGACAAGTTGACGCAACTGACGGGTTTCTTGGCTAAGTTCCTGCCTCGTTTGCCTTTGGGTATGTAAACACTTTTTGTGTTATATTTAATTCTGTTTAGACTTATTACTAAATAAATAATATTTATTAAAAAAGTTTAGTTTTAAGAAGGAATTGTGTTCTCAGACTAGAAGAGTATATAATAGATAATTTCTTACTCTTTGAGAAAGGGGATATGTTTTAAATGAAACATATGAATCATAGTCAGGATAATCATTACGGACATGAACAAGTTGATAACAAATATAGTGAATCTCAAGAGAATGGCAAGAATAAACACGAAAACCAGGATCATAGTTCTCATATGGACAATGAGCATGAGGGACATCATGATCATCATGCAATGATGGTGGAAGATTTTAAGAGAAGGTTTTTTGTTTCATTAATTATTATGGTCCCTATATTACTGCTATCTCCCATGATCCAGATGTTTATGGGTGTCGATTGGAGATTTTCTCTAGATTCATATATACTGTTTGCCTTATCAACAATACTTTTGGTTTATGGAGGAAAACCATTCATTACGGGAGCCAGAGATGAGCTACAAAAAAAATCGCCAGCTATGATGACCCTAATAACTCTTGCTATAACAGTAGCCTATATATATAGTACTCTTACTGTATTTGTTTTAAGAGGTGATGATTTTTTCTGGGAGCTAGCTACGTTAATAGTAATAATGCTTTTAGGTCACTGGATTGAGATGAAGTCTGTTATGGGAGCATCAAAAGCTTTAGGAGAGCTTATAAAGCTTATGCCTGAAGAGGCACATCTTATTAAGGATAATGGCGAGACTGTCCAAATTCCCGTAAAACAGTTAAAAGCTGGTGATTTAGTTCTAGTAAAACCAGGAGAGAAAATCCCGATAGATGGTTTGGTTTATGATGGAAGGTCCGAAGTTAATGAATCAATGATAACAGGAGAATCCGTTCCTGTAGAAAAAGAAAATGGAAATGAAATTATCGGTGGTTCCATTAATGGAGAAGGGATTTTAAAATTTAGAGTTACAAGGGTCGGAGACGACACGTTTCTATCACAAGTGATTAAATATGTGCGTGAAGCCCAAGATTCAAAATCAAGTACACAGAGATTAGCTGATAAAGCAGCCAAATGGTTATTTTATATAGCTGTTACGGCTGGAACGATAACGTTTATTTCCTGGATACTAATTGGAAAAGATTTAAACTTTGCTATAGAAAGAGCAGTTACAGTCATAATAATATCATGCCCGCATGCCTTAGGACTGGCAACACCTCTTGTTAATGCAGTTTCGACTAGTATAGGAGCAAAAAGAGGCTTATTAATCAGAGATCGAGCGGCATTCGAAAATGCTCGAAAATTAAATGCAGTTGTATTTGATAAAACAGGAACCTTAACTAAAGGTGAATTTGGAATAACTGATATTAATGAAATTGAAATATCTAAGGATGAACTACTTACAATTGCTTATTCGGTAGAATCAAACTCAGAACATCCGATAGCAAAAGGTATAGTAAAAGAAGGAAAAAAACTAAACCTCAAGATGAAGGAAGTTGAAAACTATCAGAACCTGCCAGGAAAAGGGCTAAAAGCAACTATAGAAGGTAGAGACTTTATGGTTGTGAGTCCAGGTTATATGCGATCAGAAAAAATAGCCTTTGATGAAAAAAATTATGAAAAACTTGCTCAAGAAGGTAAAACGGTCATATTCTTGTTAGAAAGAAATTTACTTTTAGGTTATATTGCATTATCAGATATTATAAGAGAAACTGCTAAGGAAGCAATAGATACCTTAAAGTCTATGGAAGTAGAATCTATTATGCTAACAGGAGATAATCAAAGAGTTGCATCTTATGTAGGGAACATACTTAAACTAGATAAAGTAATTGCTGAAGTACTCCCTCAAGAAAAAGCAATTAAGGTTGATGAGTTTCATAAACAAGGTAAGATAGTGGCAATGACTGGTGATGGTGTAAATGATGCACCGTCATTAGCTAAAGCAGATTTAGGAATAGCGATGAGTACTGGTACAGATGTTGCCATTGAAACTGCAGATGTTATTCTTGTAAGAAGTGATCCTAAAGATGTAGTCACTATTTTGAAACTTTCCAAAGCTACTTATAGAAAGATGATTCAGAATTTAATTTGGGCTACAGGATATAATATAATTGCTCTTCCGTTAGCTGCAGGCATCCTGTATAATCAAGGAATTGTTATTAGTCCAGCTTTAGGTGCAGCTTTAATGTCATTAAGCACTGTAATCGTGTCTATAAATGCAAGACTACTCAGGATTGATTAATTTTCTTGTAAACGTCAAATTTTATCCTGTCACAAAGGGAATTGGGAACCATTGCTGGTTCTCAATTCCCTTTAATGCATCATTTGATGTTCCCCTGAGGTATTTGAGGTATTAGAGCTGTTTGAGTCACTCTGCATTAGCATTGGCTCTGATATCTTTATACTTTATTTTAGAAAATTCTTTGACCTACCCCTCGATAATTAAACATTTGTGCGAACACTTTAGTGAACACAGGAGGTGAGCGCTATACAAACACTAAAATCCCAATTGGTTTTTAAGAATTACAGTGCGATCACAAAACAAACGAAATTTGAAAGGATTTGATTAATTATGAAAAAAAGAATGTTATTAGCTTCATTATCAATGGCCTTGGTCCTTGGAGTTGCAGGGATCGTGACCGCTGCGTCAAGTGATAACAATTCCTTGGACATGCAGCCAGAAACTTCAAAGGCACAGACTTATATGAACAACAATGATTTTAAAAACGCGGAAGTGGAGCAGGAAGAAACCACTGTACCAGATCAAGCAGTTCCATCTGAACAGGAAGAAACCTCTGTACCAGATCAAACCGCTCCATCTAATACCAATGTCTACGATCAAATGAAAAGTTACAACGCGTCAATGAATGAGCAAATGGAAAACGTGGAAAACATGCCCATCAACACACAAACAAAAAACATGCCTACGTACACTCAAATGAATGACCATATGACAGATTCCCAACACACCCAAGGAATGGCTGGAATGAATAATAACGGCAACAATATGATGAGATCCA
>JADQBO010000328.1 GCA_016278585.1 Desulfosporosinus sp. | reverse complement strand
CTTGAAGACTGCGGCCATCTTTGACCGTAAAATAGTTGTTGAAGAGACAATTATCGGACAAGAAATTGAAGTTTCAGTTCTGGGTAATGATACACCAATAGCCTCACTTCCCGGGGAAGTTTTACCTGCCCATGAGTTCTATTCTTATGAAGCCAAATATTCTAATATTGGCTCCAGTCTTTTGATTCCTGCAACTCTAGATGATTTAGTAATCAAACGATTACAGAGTATGGCCGTTGAAGCCTTTCATGCTGTTGAAGCTAATGGATTGGGTCGGGTTGACTTCTTTGTAACTCTTCAAAATGAAATATACCTAAATGAGATTAATACCTTACCCGGTTTTACCGAAATTTCAATGTACCCTAAACTTTGGGAAGCAACAGGGATTCCTTATTCTGAATTAATAAACCGTTTAATCTCATTAGGTTTGGAACGCTTTCAGGACAAACAGAACTGTAAAATCTCACGTACTTGATTAAAACCCTAACCATTACTTAATGATATATTTAGCAAAAAGCCGGTTTTCCTTGTGTGAAGGAAACCGGCTTTTTTGTCTCGCAGCTGTTACTCTCAGCGTATTGTAAAAAGGTAATTAGGCGGCTTATTGATTTTTTTATTCCTAAACTTAGTTTAAGAATGTTAACCTGTCTTTATAGCGCATATCTTTGTAAAAGAGTAGGTTTTAATTAGTGAAGCGTACGAAAAACACCGACAACCTTTCCTAGAATTGAAACATCCTGAGAGTAGATTGGTTCCATGGTTGGATTTTCGGGCTGAAGTCGAATAAGCGTTCTTTCTTTGAAAAAACGTTTTACCGTGGCTTCATCTCCAATTAAAGCAACGACAATGTCACCATTGCGTGCCTCGCTCTGTTGACGAACGATAATTAAATCTCCGTCTAAAATTCCTGCTCCTATCATACTTTCGCCCTGTACGCGAAGCATGAAAACGGTGTCCTGGCGAACAAAATCAGCGGATAGGGGAAATGTGCCTTCAATGTTTTCAACAGCCGTAATAGGCTGGCCTGCAGTGACACGGCCAACAATGGGTACATGAACGGTTTTCTCCATTACGAGTCCTTCACTGGAACTATCCAAAATCTCTATTGCCCGTGGCTTTGTGGGGTCACGTCGGATATATCCTTTGTCCTCCAACGTTTGAAGGTGACCATGCACAGTAGAACTAGATAACAACCCTACAGCTTGACCGATTTCCCTAACGGCAGGTGGATATCCTTTTTTTCGCAGTTCCTCTTTAATAAATTCTAAAATCTTCGTTTGTCGCATTGATAAATCTGGGTACATAGTATCACACCCCCCATCTATTCAGGAATATTGTACCATTCATTGGCGTAAAGTGCAAACAAATGTTCGTTTGATATTCATCTATAAAGAGTATGAGGAGAAAATAATCTATTAAAGAGAGCAGGGGGTAAGAGCATGATAATATCTAGAAGAATCAAACATGGATTAGTTCAGTTCACGTTTCTGATGCTTCTCGGCGTAATTGCGTGGCATATGTTTCACAAAACACCCAACATATCACCAGATATTTTTCCTTATCTAAGTTCAGTAACAACCGCTCAAGTTAAACAATGCCAAGAGGATACCCTTCAATCTCCTAAGGTTTTGTGGGAGGATTTATTAGCGTTACGTTCAACTCTACCTGAAAAACAAGCTCAGGCATTGATTACTCAACTTCAAAACCAGGTTTCTTTTAAAGACTTAAACTGGGGAATAATCCCCTCAACGACCTACAAAAAAGTAGAGAGACATCGAGATATATTGATGCAATATACCTACTATTATCCCAAAAAATATACTTTTCCGGTCCGGGGAAAGACCTGGTTCGAAGATAGCTTTGGTGCTGATCGAGAAGGGGGTCTACGCAGACATGAGGGAACTGATTTATTCGGACCAGAAGGGACTCCCATTGTCAGCGTCTGTGGGGGAGAGGTCGAACAATTAGGATGGAATAGGCTGGGCGGTGAACGGGTCGGGGTCCGCGGGGACGATGGTAACTATTATTATTATGCACATCTCCAGTATATTTCCCCTCAATTAATAAAAGGTCAGCGAATCGAAGCCGGAGAGGACATAGGTGGGATGGGACATACTGGAGATGCCTTAACTACCCCAGATCATCTACACTTTGGCATTGAATTACCAAATGGACAATGGATCAATCCTTATCCATTTTTGGCCGTGTGGCAAATGTGGGGAGAGTAGAGGGAACTTGCCCAATATCTTAAAATTAGTTATAATAACCTTGTTTGTATATTAATAATCAAGTATGTGCTTAAATTTAACGATACTTTTAAAAGAGGGGTAACCATTGAACTATCGAAAGCGAAGACGATCTTTTTCACGTGTTCTTATAATCATTATGTTGATTGGAATTTTGGTATTGGGATTTCGCTATCTGGGTCCTGTTGATACAAAAGGGCTTATTACCATAGCTGAAACAAAGCTGAATTCATTTAGCTCTGGGTCTCTATTTACTACAACCTCTACAACTTCGACTATTTCAACATCTCCCACTATTACGAGCACACCTAAAGCAACTTCTTCATCCTTGGAACTTTCAACACAAGATGAAAGTTATGTACTTATTAACCCACTTACGAATCAGATTTTGAAATCCCACAATGCCGACAAACAACGTGCGCCTGCCAGTACCTTAAAACTGATTACTGGGCTAATCGCATTCGAGAGATTAAAAGAGACAGATCTCGTACAAGTGGGTACAGAGGTGAACGTTGAAGGCTCCCGACTCGGCCTCAGACCAGGAGATGAAATTTCTGTCCATGATCTCTTAACGGCACTCTATGTTAACAGTTCTAATGATGCAGCAGCAGCCTTAGCAGTAAACATTAGCGGTTCGATACCTGCCTTTGCTCAAGAAATGAACGACTTTGCTGCTAATTTAGGATGTCAAAGCACTCGTTTTACAACTCCACATGGGATGCCCGACCCTGACCAATATACTACCGCTAATGATCTCAGTAAAATTGCAGGCCAATTTCTACAGAATGAGAAACTTATGGAATTTGTTAATAAAACACATGCTACTGTGCAGTGGAAAGATGCACAAGGGGTAGTTCGGCAAGCGGATTTACAAAATACAAATCGTCTCCTTGAAATCTATCCTGGGAACCAGGGCCTGAAAACAGGTACTACGACAGAAGCTGGTCAGTGTCTTGTATCCTATGTTTCAAGACCAGACGGCGATTTCTTACTCGTCTTATTAGGGAGCAAACAACGTTATGGAGATACCATTAAAATACTCGATGAAGCTTGGGCGGAGCAGCGATCAAAAGCTGCCCTGCGTGGTTTGGCTAAAGACCCAAGATCACTTATTTTAAGTCCCGGAATATTTTAGATCAGAATTGTTTATGATTTCCCAAGGTCCTGAATAGTCACATTCTATATTTATTGTCTGCAGCTTTGCTGCGGTATGTATTAGAACTTTGGAGGTTTGATAACTTGAATAGCCTTGGAGAGCCCTGTGTATTAAAAGACCGCATTTGTACGGAATGCGGTGAATGTGATCGTTGTGATTTAGATCCGACTAAACAATGTGATAATTGCTGCCAGTGTATTGAAACCCCAAAAGGTGACTTTGCTGAGATAGAGATTGATGATGTTTTATTAAATACTGAAGACAAAACTTCAGGGAATCGTCATAAAGGAACTAATAAATATAGAGTAAAACGTAATGACTAACAAATCAAAGGGTCCAAACTATAATACCAGAGTATAAATAATCAGAAACTAGATTTGAGGTTCCAACTATTTGGGCCTCTAAATCTAGTTTCTTATTATTTTTTAAGATTAATATCTACAGCAGGCGTTCCAACCAGTTGGAAGGTTGCGGAAGCAATCATATAATTCGCCCAATTAAACACCCCCTGATGTATGTTCTTATATTATATGTCAAGCCTTAATGACGTTTCAAGTAAGCACCATAGTACTATTGATTGAATTCCCGATGCTATGTTCAAGGGTAATTTTAATAAAATTATTTCCCTTATTAGAGTGATGAAATTTTTTTGGTCAAACTTCTCCTAAAAACATAAAACCTGTAAAACCAAGGTGGTAATACAGGTTTTAAGGCACAACAAATCACAAGACTAATAGGCCTTTAACTTAATAGTTTTTATCAGCGTAACCAACCCAGCCGCCTTCTTTAACAAGTGTTTTGTCAAACTCGCCGACTTTGAAATCTAGTTCTTCTGATTTGTCTAATGAAGAGACAATAATCTTATCTTTCTCAAGGTCAATTGTAATTGAAGTGTCTTTTCCCGAGTAGTTCTCAAAAAGATATTGAATCTTATCCTTTGGTAATTCGATTACAACCATGCCACAGTTATACATATTCTGTCTAAATATTCTAGCAAAGCTTTCAGCAATCACGACATTGATTCCATTTACTTCTAAGGCCCATGGAGCATGCTCTCTGGAAGAACCGCAACCAAAATTAGCCCTTGTTACAATCACAGCTTTATCCATAATATCGTCTTTAGTGTTGAATCCGGTAAGGGTTAAATCCTCCAATAAATAAGGTTTTAGTGCTTCTTTAGTGATTTCAGTAAGATACTTTGCTGGAATGAGTTCATCGGTATTAATATCATTTCTATCTAAGAATAGGACTTTTCCGCTAAATTCTTTCATTTTTCCCTCCCGATACTTACGCTTTATATAATTGTGAATTAGTTATTGAACCTTCAATAGCTGAAGCAGCAGCTGTAGCAGGACTCATCAGATGAACTGTACCGCCCTTACCCATTCTGCCGTTAAAATTACGGTTTGTTGTAGACGCACAGGCTTCACCATTAGCAAGAACCCCATTACTCATACCAAGGCAAGCACCGCAGGTTGGGTTTGTAACGCAGAAACCAGCGTTTTGGAAGATCTCGATTAGTCCTTCTTTTAAGGCCATGGAATAAATAGCCGGAGTTGCAGGGCTGACAATGGCACGTACGTCATCGCTTACTTTTTTATCCTTTAGAATACTTGCAGCTATTCTCAGATCTTCTATACGACCATTGGTACAACTTCCTATATAAACCTGGTCGATGTTTGTACCTGACATTTCATGGACTGTTTTTACTTGGTCCGGTTTGAACCCGAAAGTAACCATTGGTTCTAAATTTGTCACGTCATATTCATAGACTTTTTCATAGGAAGCATCCGCATCCGAAATCCAATTTGAGTATTCTTTCAAAGCGTCTTCCTTTGTGTTAAATTCCTCTTTAATAAAGTCCCAGAGGTAATCGACTGTTGTCATATCCGGGTAGCATATTCCA
>JADQBO010000338.1 GCA_016278585.1 Desulfosporosinus sp. | reverse complement strand
TAGGTTGATGTCCAAGTAATTGACTTGCCAACTGCATGGCTTCTGCCGGGCAATGAGTGGGAATCATCGTTACATGTTTAACTAAATCATCCGGCAATGAACTCATCAAAATCACTGGCGACTTTTGGCAGATACTCGCTGTTTTCAAGCTTATATAGCCCGGCATAGTAAAATCAGCATGAAGTCTGGCATTCATTTCCGCCACCTCGCCCTGCTTAAAAAAATCCTGAAACGGTTGCGACCCTACTCCCTCTGAGCATTCGCTAACCAGGATAATAACCCCACCTTCTTTGACTGCATAACTGGCATTATCTAAAGCCTTGATTGATTGGTAAAGCTGAGTATCTTTGGGGTACCCACCGCTTGAAACAATGACTAGGTCAGCCTTTTCTTCGATTTCAATACCGAAGATGTCTTCAGTTATTCGGCAACCTTCTAAATGTGCCTGATGCAAATCACCCGCTGCAATATAGACAAATTCCTTCTTCTCGTTAACAACAACGTTTAGTATGAAATCCACGCCTACTAGACGCGCAATTTCTAACATATCCTCAGCAACCGGATTACCCTCCATTTTTCCAGTCTGTATGTATGGATTAATCCCAGAAGAACCTCCTCCTTTAAGTGCCAAGGCATGGTTTTGCTGAATCATCTCGTAGCCACAAACTCCGGGCGCAATTGACTTACGACCACCACCAAATCCTGCGAGTAAATGATAAGCAATTCCACCGGTTAGAATCACCTTATCCGCTTCCCAAACTCGACGATTTATAACAATGGGGGTTCCCTGGGAGGATTTACCCAAGTCCACTAAATCCTCAGCGCGACACTCATGGTCGAAAACAGAAACCCTCGTCAAGACCTTCGCCCCACAAATTGCCTTGTGTTCTTCTAATGTATGCAATCGGTGGTCCCCAGTAGCCGTGACAATCGAAATGTCCTGATCTGGCACTCCAGCAGAATTTAAAACATCCAGCAACACTGGTAAAAGAACATCTGTCCGTACCCATAGTCGTGTAATATCACTAACTACAATAACCACTTTATCCCCTGGGCTTACCACCTCGATAAGTGGAGCCGTGCCAAGAGGATGAGCGATAGCATGGAGGATAGCCTGTTCTATATCTAGAATTGGTTGACTGGTTTTTGCTATAATCTCCTTTACCTTCATAGAAGGTGGTAGCTTAAAGGACAAGGATTCTTTACCATAGGCAAGTTCGAAGTTATTCATCCTACTTATATTTCCCCCTTATTTTAACGGAGCTTTTCCACAGAGTTCCTTGGCTTCATAAGCCATTTCTAGAAGTTGTGCAGTATGCATCACCTGTACCCCAATTCCTTGGCGATTTAGACCGTCTTCGATGTGCATTCGACAAGCAGAACACCCGGTCGCCAACACCTCTGCACCGGTCTGACTAATTGTTTGGACTTTATTATCATTAATTTTGGTAGAAAGCTCATAGTGATACAAGCTAAATGAACCTCCGCTACCACAACAGGTATCCGGTTTATTCATTTCTTCAAAAGAAACCCCTGGGATACCTCTAATAATCTGTCGAGGTTGTTCTTTGATCTTTAGCCCCCTAACGAGATGACAAGGGTCATGGTAGGTAACCTTAATTGGCAAATGGCCCATCTTATTTTCAAACCCCTCTAAGGAAACCACCAGTTCGGTAAAATCCTTGATCTTAGCGCCAAGTTTCTTAGCCTTTTCTGCATAGATTGGATCATCCTCGAGTAACTCAGTATACTCTTCCTTCAGACTTAAGCCGCAGGTGCCACAGGCCACGACAACGGTATCAACCTCTTCCTTCAGGAAGACATCGATATTGGCCTTCGCCATCTCTCTAGCCGTTTCATAGTCCCCGTTAATCCTTACTGGGGTGCCACAACAATTTTGGAGAGCAGGTATGACAACCTCTACTCCATTGCGTTTGAGAACATTAACGACAGCCTGACCAGTATCCGTATAGATGTAGTTGATCATACACCCCGTAAAAAAGGCTACCCTCATGGTGGGTTCTGGAACTTTGATGACTTCTGGATATATAGTTTTAAACGGTTTTAGAGCGAGTGGAGACAGAAGTCTTCTCTTGTCTATTCCCAGGGACATCCTCGGCAACATTCCCAGGCCATTAGGCCCTTTACGGAAGATTAGGCCTTGAAAAATTTGTCCCGTCCGCATTCCCGTATTGAACACCCAACGGTTTTTCAAAACTAAACGAAAGATCAATTTTTTAAGAGGAGAGAGTCCCTTCCTCTCTACAATTTCCTTGCGGGCTGCTTCCACTAACTTGTCGACGTTCACACCACTCGGACAGTTCACTACGCAAGCCTTACACATTAAGCACAATGACATTTTGTTGATAAAACCTTCCGTTAGATCCAATTCTTGATCGATGACTCCACGGATCAGCTTCACTCGTCCTCTGGCAACTGTAGATTCTGCCTGTAACTCACTGAAGACTGGACAGACGTTTTGACAGGCACCGCACCGAATGCAGCGGATAACTTCTCTCTTCCAAGACTTAAATGACCGTTCCATCTCATCACGCTCCAAACATTACGCCAGGGTTTAAAATATTATTAGGGTCAAGGGCCATTTTAATTTGGTGTTGAACTTGTAGTCCAACCTCCCCGATCTGCAGGGTAATAAACTTAGATTTAGCCCGCCCAATGCCGTGCTCACCACTTAAAGATCCGCCCAATTCGACTGTGGCGACAAAAATCTCATCGATGGCCTTTTCGACCCTTGACATCTCCTCTTGATTCGTCTCATCGGTAAGGATCGTGGCATGCAAATTGCCATCGCCTGCATGTCCGAGTATCGCAATGATAATTTCATACTTAGCTGCAATTTCCTGAATACGCCTCACAGCAGCCGGAATACTGCTCCGTGGAACGGTTGCATCCTCCCCGATAATAGTCGGCTTTACCCTCGAAACAGCTGCAAAGGCTGAGCGACGCGCGCGCCATAATTCTTCAGATTCCTCTTTCGTCTTGGCTACTCGGATCTGGACAGCCCCTAACCGACTGCAGATTTGCTCTATCTTCCCAATCTGTTTCGCTAAAATTTCCGAATCCCCATCAACTTCTATTAACAGCACGGCTCCCGCCTCCGTGGGCAGCCCGACCTGAGCATATTCCTCGATATTTCTAATGTAAATATTATCCAGCAACTCAAGTGAGCAAGGAACTAACCCCACAGCAATAATCTCAGAAACCGTCTCACACGCTTGTTCAATCTCAGGGAAAACCGCCATCATGGTGCTCTTAGCTTCCGGTAAAGGGATAAGTTTAACAATGATTTTGGTGATCACACACAACGTTCCCTCTGAACCAGTGAATAGTTTCGTCATATCGTATCCCGTGACATTCTTAATCGTCCTTCCACCAGTATTCATAACCTCTCCGGTTGGAAGCACTACCTCGAGCCCAATAACATAGTCTCGAGTTACTCCGTATTTTACACCACGCGGTCCTCCTGCACATTCCGCCACATTTCCGCCCATCGTTGAAAAAGCTTGACTGGCAGGATCCGGTGGATAAAACAGGCCTACTCCCTCGACTTCCCTCTGTAATTGGCTAGTTATCACGCCAGGTTCCACTACCGCAATTAAATTTTTGGGGTCAAGCTCTAATAGTTTATTCATTCTCTTCAGAACCAAGACGATGCAATCTCCGACGGAAATCGAACCTCCGCTGACATTTGAACCTGCCCCCCGTGGAATTACCGGGATCCTCTCTTGATTTGCCAGTTTGAGAATCTGCGCTATTTCTTCTGTGTTTCCTGGATACACAGCTACTCCCGCTAAATCCTTCTTAAGATCTGCCTTTACAAAAGAGGCATCATAGGTATAACAATATAGATCTTCTAACGATGTATATAAGTTGTCTTTTCCAACAATTTCACTAAGTTTCTCAATGATCTCCGGTCTCAAACTAGTTTGCCTCCTTCAGTGGGATTCCTTTATTCAACAAAATTTTTTCACACTACTAAGAATATATAATATTTCGCTATTCGCTCCAAATATCCTTTAAAATGTAACAAAGGAGGTCGGCATACCGCCTCCCTCCATCTCTTATGCTAAAGGATGCTATGATGACCAATCACTGGTCCAACTCCCTTAAATTTATTTTAGGCCGTAGAGGAGTGCCCCAGCCTGATCTAGCCGCTCAACCAGTCCTTTATGGACTAAATGTTCTAAATGGGAAAGTGCTTCTCCTGAAGCAAACCACTTTTGAGAAGATGGGAAATCAGCCCATTTCTTATGACTTATATCCCAACTCATACATGCAGCCATTTCTATCGGAGTTTTTCTCCCCTCTCTTAGAATCGATAAAATTTCTTTAAGGCGCTCTTCATGATGATGTAGCAACTCCGTAATTCTTTTTTGATGATCCCTAGTGACTTTCCTGTGTGCCGTAAATAAGTAATCGATTTCATACTCATATACCTTGTTTAAACTCTGAAAATAAGTCCCTAAAATATCCTGTTCAAATCCCCAAAAGGTAATATTCGGAGTAATTTCATCTAGAATATGATCTCCACAAAAAAATAACCTGTGATTTCTCTCATATAACCCGATATGCCCAGGAGTATGCCCGGGAATATCTACGACTTCGAAACTATAATTGCCAATAATTACTTTATTCCCTTCATACAAGGGGCTATATTCAAGATGCTCTGTCTGCCTAGTCCCAAACTCTTTGCCAAATTCCACGGAATCATAGCTTTCAAAGCCCAATTGTGTGTTCAATAATCGATAAAACTTATCCCGTTTGGCAGTTTGATTTAAGATTTCTCCATCTATCGGACTAAAATATACGACCTGTACTCCACGTTTTTTTAGGGCAGGAGCAAGACCTGAGTGATCCGTATGCATATGGGTAATTAAAAGATCAGTCTTACTAAGGTCAATGTTAAGTGTTTCTATACCCCTCATTAACTCGGTCAGGCATTCTACTGTATTAAAGCCTGTATCGATGATCAAGTTCCTACTTTCCGAAACTATTATGTAACTGTTGATCGCTTTTAGAGGGTTTTTAGGTAGAGGTATCTCGTTTATAAAAATATTTTGGTAAAGTTCAGTAATCATTGTGTAAGCCTCCAAACTAATCAATTACAAGGTAGCAAATTCACTTATTCCAAGATGCTCTGCCACAAATTTAAGTATTATTATATATTATACCTTGTTTTACCAACGATGTAACCGTTTGTTTTACAGCTTCCGTACCGAAACGAGGGGACAGGTGGAAACGAGGGGACAGGTGCACTGTTTTGCCTTAAGGCAAAACAGTGCACCTGTCC
>JADQBO010000506.1 GCA_016278585.1 Desulfosporosinus sp. | reverse complement strand
ATCGTCCTCGACTATAACGAGTCGATGACGCTTAGCAAGTTTTATCAAATCTTGGCGCTCTTGTTCAGGCAAAACCCTGCCGGTCGGGTTTTGATAAGTCGGTATGATATATAACAATTTTGGCCGGTAGCGAATCAGAAAGTCCTCCAACAGCTCTAATGATAATTTTTCCGAGCAAGGCAGGCTTAAAATTCTTGCCCCTGCCGCCTGAAATACCTGAATAGCACCGATAAACGTTGGTGCTTCCATCACGACATAGTCGCCTGGTTCCAATAAAACCTTACTAAGTAAATATAAGCCCTGCTGGGACCCAGTAAGAGTGAGTATGTTCTCCGTCGAAGCCGGTATGCCCTTCTCGCTCAACATTGTGGCGATTGCCCTTCTCAAAGGGTTATAACCTTCTGTAGGAATATGCCCAAAATCAGCAGGGGCAGCGGTGCCAATATTGTGGTTAAATAACTCTGCAAAGACCTCCATAGGATAAAGGGCTGGATCAGGCATGCCTGCAGCTAGAGATATAGTACCTGGTGTAGGAGTAGAAACCAAATCCCTTAAGATTGTCGATAAGGGGTTTTGAGGCTAGGCTGTAAACAGTTGGGGCCAGGGAACTTCGGATAAGGATTCAAAATCACGTGCTTGAGCTACATAAGTCCCGCTACCCACTTTTGTCCATATCAATCCCTGCTGTTCCAACTTGCGATAAGCATTAATCGCTGTTGTACGGCTGACAGCAAAGAGCTCAGCTAATTCCCGCTCAGGGGGAAGCTTTGTACCTGGAGGCAGGATTTGTTTTTGGATTTTGTCAGCAATGATTAGGGCAATTTGCTGATAGAGCGGCTGCTTATCTAAGTTATCTAGTTCTGTGCTATTCAGATATTTGGATATGTCCATTTAGCATTTCTCCTTATTTTGTATCCAATTTCTATTATATATATGCAATTGGATATTTACAATGTTTTTCCAACTGGTTAAGATTTAAGAAATATTAGAGCGAGGTGGAATAATTAATGCAGCTATCAAATCTCCTCTTAGGTAAGAACGAATTAGCAGAAGAGGTATGGGTTGCACTCCGCGAGTGCACTCCAGTGGTGCTCGGGGTAGTGCCCTTTGGTATCACATGCGGGATCATGGGGCTTACAGCAAACCTTTCAGGAATAGAAACTATTCTTATGTCTGTTTTTGTTTTTGCCGGTGCGTCACAGTTCATTGGCATTACAATGCTAGGAGCAGGAATTACGGGCTGGGGAATTATTATACTTACTACCTTACTGGTAAACTTGCGCCACTTAATCATGGGATCATCCCTGGCGCCCTATATGATTAGGCTGCCGTTTCCCCTTCAAGCCTTCCTTGCGTTCTTTTTAACCGATGAAGCCTATGCCCTTACCATTAGCCGAATTCACAAGGCCAGGTACAGTGTGCTTTATCAATTGACCGTAAGTACTATGCTTTATGTAGTTTGGGTTTTAGCTACTATAGTCGGGGTAATTTTGGGCAGTTACATTTCCGACCCCTTAACTTGGGGACTTGATTTTGCCATGCCTGCAACTTTTCTCGTATTATTGATACCGCTCCTTGCAGACCGCATCAGTCTGATTGTATTTGGTATGGCTGCCGTGGTTTCAGTACTTGCTACTCTGTATTTACCCGGTAAGTGGTATATCATTATCGCTTGCCTGACAGCCAGTTTAATAGGGGGCTTATTAGAGGGGGATCGCAACCATGCGTAGTGAAGTCTTTTTCATCATTATTGGGATGGCCTTAGTCACATATTTTACAAGATTCAGTGCTCTAGCTCTGTTCAGATTTACAGGGGTACCAACCTGGTTAAATAAATGGTTAAAACATGTCCCCGTTGCCATATTGACAGCCTTAATCGTACCATCTTTACTTTTACCCAAGGGATATTTGGATATTAGTCTAAACAATCATTACCTGATTGCCGGTACAGTTTGTGCATTTGTTGCCTATAAGAGCCGCAATATTATTGCCACCTTAGGTCTCGGAATGTCAATTATGTTTATCCTGAAGTTTATGTAGATTACGCCGATACATTAATGTAAGGGACTTTATAGTCACTTTAAATTAACCCTAATGGCTTGCTGTTTGTAGAGACCACTTCGGTATGTATCATTTATGCTTTAGATGTCTTCTTGCCACATAATAAGCCCTATAATTGGAGAAGTTAAGCAAGGCTGGAAAAAGTCAGACAAAAATTATAGAGGTGAAAACATGCAAAACCAAAACAATCAAGAAATTATGAACCAGGACTTTCAAATCGTTCAACAGAACGTCAGTCAGTTTCAAGATCAATTTAAATTATCCAAATCTGGTTTTGACACAACAATGCCAGGACACACAACGGATCACCCCCAAAACATGATTTTGCGGCAGGAGCCTAGAACCGTAAGATCTGAAGGATCTGGAATTAGTCTACCAGCTGATGTTCGTTTAGAAATGGGCCTAATGCTCGATGACCATTTGTGCTCCTTAAATGTGGCCTTACACCAGTATACAAAGCATCATTGGTTAACAGAAGGAGCAGAATCCTTCCTCAGTTTGCATCATCTGTTAGATGAACATATTGAAGTTACCCAAGACCATATCGATAAAGTTGGTGAGCGGGTAGCAAGGTTAGGGGTAGTTCCTACCGCACATCCTGTAACACAACATGAAATATCTTATATCAAACACGAAGTTGAAGGCCGATATACCATGCGTGACTTTTTGCGAAACGACCTTGAGCATGAAATAAAAATTCAACATATGCTACGTAAAACAATTGCACGTGCTCATGAACTTAAGGATTTTGGTACTGTTCAATCTTTAGAAGAAGTTTTACTTAAACGTGAAGATTTGGGATACCACCTATGGAGCGTATTGGAAGATGACTCTTTGGTTAGAGGAATGAAACATTTATTTGACGGGAATGATGATATCTCTCGCACACGCCCTATTAATCCAAAGCTTCAATAAATACTAGAAATTCAAATAACACTAAAGTGATCCCCTAGTTTAGAAAAGCAGATATTGTGAAGAAATGATGTTAATTACACAAAAAGAAGCCTCCTTTACAAGTTTTGGCTTCTTTTTGTTTTTACGTTTATTCATTTTTTATTTCTAAGTTGACAGGGGGACGAGTTGACAGGGGGACGGGGTTGTTGACAACATTGTTATTTACGACTTTTTATCAAAAACCTATTCCAATTTTTAAATTACTCATTTACTACTAACACCTCTCTTATAAGCCCATTACCAGAAATAGAGTACAACTATGATACCTAATACAATTCTATACCACCCGAAAACCCTGAAATCGTGTTTCTTAATATAACCAACCAAGAATTTAATCGCCAATATTGAGACTACAAAAGCAACGACCATCCCTGTAAATAAAATAGAAAGTTCATCATTTGTAAACGTTAAACCAAATTTATAGATCTTTAACAGACTTGCCCCGAACATAACCGGAATAGCTAGGAAAAAAGTAAATTCTGCGGCAACCGTTCTTGATGTTCCTATGAGTATTGCGCCAAGTATCGTTGCCCCCGAGCGAGATGTACCTGGAATCAATGCCAATACTTGAAATAAACCTATCATAATGGCTGTTTGATAAGAAATTTCTGATAAGTTATTAATCTTAGGTTTTGCGTGTTTGTTTCTATTCTCAATAATAATAAACAGAATTCCATACAGAATTAATGTAACCGAAACGGTTTGATAGTTGTAAAACAATGCATCAATTATATCATCCCACAATAGACCGATGATTGCCGCTGGAACACAAGCAGTAAAGATCTTTAACCACAGGAACATAACCTCACTATTGATAGTTGGTTTCTTTTTAAAGGAAGGAATTAGCTTGTTCCAATACAAAACTACAACAGCCATAATTGCTCCAAGCTGAATTACTACAAAAAACATTTCTTTAAACGCTTCACTCATATTCAGCTGTATAAATTCATCCACTAAAATCATATGCCCTGTACTACTAATCGGCAGCCACTCAGTGATACCCTCAACAATTCCAAGTATAATTGCCTTTATTATCTCGATAAATAACATTGTTTAATCTCTCCCTATTTAAACGTCATTTTTCAGATATGGTATACTTTCTAAAAACCCTATTATGGCATAGCAACACCGTTCCTTTACCTTGTAATCACCAGTTTCGACTCTATGATTATACATTATTATTGGAGCGGGCTCATTTATATTATAAATGAGCTTTATAATTATAACCATCTCATTAGCTCTCTGCGAAATATGGTGAACCCTGTCTTAAATATAAAAAGCCCGTAACCACCACGTTACGAGGCACTTCATAACTATTTAACTTGATAATGCTGCCCCTATTAAAAAGGCAGCATTATCTTTGTAGTAACAGAGACATACATCAAACTTGATTGAGAAACGCAGAAAAAATCATAATACTTGAATATCAGGTACCGCAAAAGGTTCGGTAAGGACGAGTTGATTCTTCAGGCAGCGTGCAATAATCAGCCTGCTCGGGTGAATAGGCGTACGGGGCGGAAAGAACCTCAAGCAGCCGTTTCATCACACCATAGTCTGCTTGTTTCTCCGCGGCTTCTAACGCAGCTTCTACCCGGTGGTTACGAGGGATTAACGCAGGATTGGAGTTCCTCATCAACTGATACGAGGAGGCTTTCTGTTCCTGCTGCCTTCCTAGTCTCCCTTGCCATTGCTCCTGCCACTGATCAAATTCTGTTTTGCCAAACAGGACCGTATCCTCCAGCGTATCTAATGTTAAGGCGCGGAAAGTATTGGTATAATCCGAACGATACTTCTGCATTAGACTAAGTAGGCCTTCAATAAGTGATTCATCCTCTATTTCTTCGTTAAATAATCCTAATTTGGCTCTCATTCCCGCGAGCCAATGAGAATGGTACAACTTGGGGAAAGCAGAAATAGCATCCTGAGCTAACTTCACAGCCTGCTCCTGATTGTCATGCAGTAGTGGTAATAAGGTTTCAGCAAAACGCGCGAGATTCCACCCGGCAATATTCGGCTGATTAACATAGGCATAGCGGCCTTGAACGTCGATAGAACTGAATACTGTTGCCGGGTCATAAGCATCCATGAAGGCACAAGGTCCATAATCAATAGTTTCTCCACTAAGGGTCATGTTGTCGGTGTTCATCACCCCATGAATAAAGCCAACTAATTGCCATTTGGCAATCAGCACGGCCTGCCTCTTGATTACTTCCTCAAGTAACAAAAGATAGCGGTTTTCAACAGCGTTGACGTCTGGAAAATGTCGTTGCAATGTATAATCAGCTAAAATCCGAAGCTCCTCAACAGTGCCCCAATTTGAAACGTATTGAAAGGTACCGACGCGCAGATGACTG
>JADQBO010000410.1 GCA_016278585.1 Desulfosporosinus sp. | reverse complement strand
TCCGCCAAAGCTTTTGTACACCTTGAAGCCATCCTTCCACTCGTTCAGTTGGGCGTGTTGCGATCTCCTCAAGGATTTCGGCAGCAACATAGGGGTCATTGATCTCACTGATTTTCACCAAGTGGTGATCTGATCCACCGAGAACCTGTAACCGACCTGCAATCTCAACAAGGTATAGTCTTTGCTGCCCACCTAGTACCTGTCGATCGAGGACTCTTGCCCATGGGGCATTCATACTGCGACTGTTAGCTTTGCTGAGATGTCGAATCATCCAAAGGGTCACCAGCAAAATGACCAGAAAAACCAGCACTACTCCGAGAAGGGGCCACCATGAAAAAACAGGCTGATCAATAACCGGAGGGACTACACTTGGAGGAAACGGCTGGCCCTCGTTGAATGGCATTTTACTTCAACGCCTTAGTGACAGCCTCAACCACGCGTTCCGCTTGGAAGGGCTTAACCACGAAATCTTTAGCTCCGGACTGAATCGCTTCAATAACCATGGATTGTTGGCCCATGGCACTGCACATAATGATGCGGGCTTTTGAATCCTGTTTTCGAATTTCTTTGACTGCTTGAAGACCATCCATTTCAGGCATTGTAATATCCATAATCGTCAGGTTTGGTTGTAATTCTTTATACTTTTCGACAGCCAAAGCCCCATTTTCCGCTTCCCCAACCACATTAAACCCATTTTTCAGCAAAATGTCTTTAAGCATCATACGCATAAACGCCGCATCGTCGACAATCATTATTGTAGCACTCACTCATATTCCTCCTTTATTTCAGCGAATTCATTCGTTCCATGGGATGTACAATATCTGTAATTCGAATTCCAAACGTCTCATTAATAACTACTACTTCACATTTAGCGATCAACTTGCCATTAACAATCATATCCACAGATTCCCCCGCTAGACGATCCAGTTCAATAACTGAACCAGGTCCCATATCCAGAATCTCTTTAATGGTTTTTTTCGCTCGCCCAAGTTCTACGCTTATTTGTAACGGTACATCCAGAATCAAACTCAGGTTATCCGGCTGAATGGTCGGAGGCCCTGGCTGAAGCGGTGCAAACTGTACCGGTTGAACAGGGGTCTGCATTCTTCCTTGAGTGCCAGACTGTGGAGCAGCATCAGGAGGAGGATAGCCCATAGGCGTCGAATAAGGTGCCCCTTCATAGGCTGAAGTTTCATAGACAGGTGGCGGGGATGGCTGTACAGGTTGATAAGCAGGTGCAGGTGTAGGTTGGGCAGGGGGGGAAGGCTGTGCAGCCGGTGCTGCAGGGCTGCCACCACTCATCACATTCATTAGCTTATTGACCATCCCTTTAGCGACACTGAGCGGGATCACTTGAACAAGAGTACTGTCAATGACATCTTCCACAACCATCCGGAAAGAGATCCGTGCTAGCAACTCCTCTGGAGACAAGAATTCCTGAATCACATCTCTGCCCATGGACAAATCATTCAGCACCAAATTTGGTGGAGTAATGTCAACCATTGCATTAAACATGGTCGACATAGAGGTGGCAGCTGACCCCATCATTTGGTTCATCGCCTCAGAGATCCCGCTAATTTGAAGTTCTGAAAGTCCTTCGGACGGATTTTTCCCATCTCCCCCCATCATCAGGTCCACAATCACCGAGCCATCCCTTTGGGAAAGGATCAAGAGATTGGATCCCTCAATTCCAGCTTTATATTTGACATCACAAATCACGGAAGGGATCGGATAATCCTGGCGAATCTGCTCCGAGGTCGTCAAGTCGACTTTTGGAGTGGTGATATCCACTTTTTTACCTAAAAGCTGTGATAAGGTCGTGGCTGCGGTACCCATTGAAATATTGGCGATTTCTCCCAGGGTATCTTGTTCCATCTCACTAATAAGATCGTTTGTTGACGATGAAAGTATCTCTGGAGCTGGGTCCGGTTCTAGGTTCGGTTCCGGTTCCGGCGGTGTCTCCAAGTCTGGTTCTAGTGTTCCTCTAAGCAACGCATCAATCTCTTCCTGAGAGAGCATTCCATTACCCATCTTGTTCCCCTCCTTCCTTAATTATTTCCGTAATCTGAACGGCAAGATGTTCTCCGTGAAGACCAGGGAGGGACTTAAACTTCATAAAGTCCCCCACATAAATTGGTAGTGGGTCCTGAACGGATTGATTCAGTGGAATCACATCTCCCTTAGCAAGATCCAAGAGATCTCTGACGAGAATTTCAGTATTACCTAAAAACGCAACCATATCTACCTTTGCCCATTCAATTTTTTTCCGGATCGCTTGTACTTGTTCCGGGGAAGTAACCTTGGCCTCTGTAGAAAAGAGGAAAAACGTACTTAACTTATCTAAGATAGGCTCAAGCACAAGATAGGGCATACATATATTAATCATCCCCACCGCTTCGCCAATCCTGACTTCAAGAGTTATGAGTACCACCATTTCGTTAGGAGCTACAATTTGTGTGAACTGAGGATTGGATTCCATGGATAAAAAGTGCGGTTTTAGCTCGTAAACCTCTGACCAAGCCTCTTCCGAGAGGAAAACCATTTGGTTTAGACGGTTTTCAATAATGGTTTTTTCAATTTCCGTCAAATCCCGGTTTTTTTCCGATCCTTCCCCTTGTCCTCCTAATAATCGATCCACCACAGCAAAGGTCAAGGAAGGGCTTACCTCCATTAAGACTGTCCCTTCCAATGGGTTCAACGAGTAGATGCCCAAAACAGTAGGGTTCGGCAGAGAACGTATGAATTCATCATAGGTTATTTGCTCAATTGAAAGGACGGAGCTTTCCACAACGGAATGCAAATTCCCTGAAAAGTAAGTAGTAAGTCCTCTGCAAAAATTCTCATGAATGTTATGGAGGGAGTGAATCTGATCCTTGGAAAACTTATTCGGACGTTTAAAATCGTACACTCTAATCCGTTTTTGAACCTTGGTTGTTTTCATTTCCTCCACGTCAACTTGTCCATCGGACATCGCACTCAGCAGAGCATCAATTTCAGCTTGGGACAAGACGTCTCCCATCAAATCCCCCCCCTTCTTATCGTGGTTCGAACCCTATGCTCAATCTTTGTAGTCATCGAACTACGTTATTGGTAGACTAAGGAAAGAAATAAGACATCTATGATCTTATCTTCTGCCACTTCGTTGAGTTTCATAATTAACTCTTCTCTTAAGTCTTCACGGGCTTCAGAGGTCTGGACATTTGCCAAAGACTTGTTCGCTAATACTGTATTGACACGATCCTTTAAGAAGGCGTCCGACTCCTTCAGGTGCTCTGCCGCTTTTTCATCCGTTACTTGGACAGTAATGTTGGTCTTTAGGAAGGCCCCTCCTTGTAAATTCACGGTGAAATCGCCGATAGGTAGTAATGGACCGGTTTTTTTAGCTGAGCTTACCTTCGTCTTCGCGCTTTCTTCTGGAGTTTTAAAGATAAACCTTTGAGCGCCAATAGTTCCACCCACACCCAGAGCCACACCAAGAAACAACGCTAGGATTATCAAAATCAGGGATTTACGATTCATAAAGCTTATTGCTCCTCCCCTTTGCAGATCGGACGACAACGCCTACGAAACTCAGCGATCCGCTCAATAAGAACCTCAATCGGTTCTGACACCACATATTTATTTCCACCCGTTAACGTAATAACCGTATCCGGGGTTTCTTCCATAATTTCCATTAAGTCAGGATTTAAAGCAAATGCTTTACCATTTAGGCGAGTGACGTAAATCATAATCCGACCTCCATTAGTCCATATTCATCAATTGACCTGTGTTTTGCCAAGCCAATGAAGAACTTGTCCGGTTTCATCCAATACCTTTTGTTCCTTCTGCAACTCTGCCACTTGAAAAGCTGTCGCTTGTTTTTCCTTGAGACGCTCATACTTCTCAACTTCTCGATGTGCTTCCAATAAACACCGACGTGCATCCTCCATGACAAGGTCTTGCTTTTTCTGGTTTGCTTCACATTGGCGCAACAACCGTCGTTGCTGCAGAGCAAAAACTTGGCAAAGTCCCAATTCTTCTGGCCGATGACGACCAGCGTCTCGTTGACCTTCTTGAGCTTCGTTATAACGCCCTTGTTGAGCCTCGCAGGCTTGGACACAGACCTGCCAACGCTGTAGTTCTAAGGCATACTCCAATTGTGCCGACTCTAAAACCTGTTGCGCTAATTGAAGGCTTGCGTCTAAACGAAATCGAAATCGCCCCATCGTTTCCACTCCTCTATCCAGCACTTTACTCTATCAACCCTTCTCGGTAAATCAGGTTGTGCTGGGATCTCAGGTAAAGATTTCCCCTAACTGTTGAAGCATCTGATGAAAGGTAATGTGTTCATCAACCCTTTGTCGAGAGAATGCCTGAATGCGATCCATATGGGCTATAGCTGCATCAATCTTAGGGTTACTTCCTGGTGTATATGCCCCAATGTCAATTAAATCCTTCGCATCACGGTAAATTGCAATATACTCTCGAACCTTTCCCACTAGGTCCTTGTGTTCAGTACTAACGACATCATTCATGACCCGACTAACAGATTGTAAGATATCAATGGCCGGAAACTGGTTTTGCATGGCCAGTTCCCTCGTTAAAACAATGTGCCCATCGAGAATTCCACGTACTGAATCTGCGATCGGCTCATTATGATCGTCCCCATCCACTAACACCGTATAGATCCCAGTAATACTTCCGATCTCAGCCATTCCTGAGCGTTCCAGAAGTTTAGGCAATAGGGCAAAAACAGAAGGAGGATATCCGCGGGTCGCTGGAGGTTCACCTACCGTAAGACCCACTTCCCGTTGGGCCATAGCAAAACGAGTCACCGAATCCATCATCAGGAGCACATTCTGTCCCTGGTCCCGGAAATACTCTGCTATTGCTGTAGCGGTAAAAGCTGCCTTTAAGCGTACTAAAGCAGGTTGATCAGATGTTGCCACAATAATCACCGATCGCTCTAAGCCCTCTGGACCTAAATCCTTCTCGATGAAGTCGCGTAGTTCTCGACCCCGTTCCCCAATTAAGGCGATAACGTTAATATCAGCAACCGTATTTCTTGCCATCATACCTAGTAAGGTACTCTTTCCTACACCAGATCCAGCAAAGATTCCCATCCGTTGTCCACGACCAATTGTCAGGATCCCATCGATCGTTCGCACACCGACACTGAGAATATCCCGGATTCGAGGACGTAATAAGGCACTAGGTGGCTTATTTTGCAGGGGGTATGCCGTTTCTGTCTGAAGCGGGCGCCCATCCAAAGGGTGTCCCAGTCCATCGAGAATTCGGCCGAGAAGGCCTGGTCCAACTGGAACAGTTAACTTTTGCCGCTGAGAAAGAACACGGTCTCCTGGAGCAATACCTTCCAACTCTCCCAGAGGCATGAGCAGAGTGG
>JADQBO010000351.1 GCA_016278585.1 Desulfosporosinus sp. | reverse complement strand
CTCTTCCGATCTAAATATCTCTGAAGATATTTACTCTTTAAAAGGGTTTTGGCGTAATAAAGTAACTCATATTCTTTTGGTGGTTGTTCTGACGAATTTAGGAAGTACTTTTGGGACCATCATTGGGGGAGCAGACGTGATCAAACAATTTATTAATACCGTTCAATAAGCACTCTTTAATTTCGATTGAAATCGTGGTATTATGCAATTTAAAGAGATTTCCGTAACAAAGATTGGTAACAAAGGCCATAGACAAAGTGCTATGGCCTAAACATATTTTTATGATGTAAGAGAAATAGGAATGCATTAGTTGCAGCTAAAACTAATTGATGGAGGATTATATGGGATCACAAGCAGTAAAACGGATTTATGTCGAAAAGAAACCGGGCTATGATATTGAAGCAAAGGGTCTCCAAACTGATCTGTCAGAAACCTTGGGGATTAAGGGATTACAAGGCTTAAGAGTGATTAATAGGTATGATATCTCAGGAATCACAGATGAGGAATATGCTAAGTCCCGTCCGATTATTTTTGCCGAGCCTCCGCTAGATTTAGTGTATGATGAAGATTTAGAAATTCCTACTTCGGCCCGAGTTTTTGCTATGGAATACCTACCTGGTCAGTATGACCAACGGGCAGATTCTGCTGGTCAGTGTATACAGATTCTGACTCAGAAAGAGAGGCCCCTTATAGCATCAGCAAAGGTAATCGTATTAACAGGTCAGCTATCTGAGGAGGATTTCCAAAAAATAAAGGATTACTGTATTAACCCTGTTGAAGCTCGGGAAGCTGCCTTAGAAAAACCCGTAAGTTTAGACTTTGAATCTGTAATTCCACCAGACGTTCAAATTGTTGATGGCTTTATTGAGAAGTCGCCTCAGGCACTGAGAAGTTTCTTTCAAGAAACTGGCTTAGCAATGAGTTATGAAGATTTAGCATTTTGTCAGGAATATTTTAGAGATACGGAGAAACGAAATCCAACAATTACTGAGATTCGAGTAATTGATACTTACTGGTCGGATCATTGTCGTCATACGACCTTTAATACCAAGATCGAAGAGGTTTCTTTTCCGAACGGGGATTTTTCTCTCCCACTAAACACTGCCTATCAGGAGTATCTGACTTCGCGGAATTATGTCTATGGAGAAAACCTCTCTAACCGAGATGTCAGTCTTATGGACATTGGTGTTTTGGCTATGAAAGAGTTGAAGAAGAGTGGGCAATTACCAGATCTTGATGAATCAGATGAAATCAATGCCTGTAGTATTATTGTGAATGTTGATATTAACGGTCAAAATGAAGAGTGGCTGGTGATGTTTAAAAACGAGACCCATAACCATCCTACAGAAATTGAACCTTTCGGCGGGGCTGCTACCTGTCTTGGAGGTGCCATTAGAGACCCCCTGTCCGGCCGTACTTATGTTTATCAAGCTATGCGTGTAACAGGAAGTGGTGACCCAAGGTTCAAGCTTGAGGATACTCTAGCCGGAAAATTACCCCAGAGAAAGATTACAAGGGGTGCAGCTTTTGGTTATAGTTCCTACGGAAATCAAATTGGTCTGGCCACGGGGCAAGTAACAGAAGTCTATGATGAAGGGTTTGTAGCTAAACGCATGGAGATTGGTGCCGTCATTGCAGCTGCTCCCCGCCTCAATGTAGTACGTGAAGCCCCTGAAGCCGGGGATATTGTCGTACTCGTTGGCGGGCGAACGGGCCGGGATGGGTGTGGCGGTGCCACGGGTTCTTCTAAAGAACATACCGCGGAGTCTTTATTAACCTGTGGGTCGGAGGTTCAAAAAGGAAATCCTCCCACTGAACGAAAGATTCAACGGCTTTTCCGTAATGCTAAGGTAAGTACTCTGATAAAACGATGCAATGATTTTGGGGCGGGCGGGGTATCGGTGGCCATTGGAGAATTAACCGATGGCTTAGAAATAGACCTTGATGCAGTTCCGAAAAAATATGAGGGACTTGATGGGACAGAACTTGCCATTTCTGAATCTCAGGAGCGCATGGCAGTTGTGATTCGTGCTCATGATTTTGAGACCTTTGCTAAATATGCTCATGAGGAAAATTTGGAAGTAACCATTGTCGCTCGGGTTAGTTCCTTTCCCAGGCTTACGATGTCTTGGCGAGGGCAGAGAATTGTTGATCTCAGCCGAGATTTTCTCAATACCAATGGGGTTAAGCAGACGATGAAGGTTCAGGTTACTCTTCCCGAGGCGAGTCGCAACTACTTTAGAAGACTACCAGAAACCGTCGAACGAAAAATTGCCTTAGAAACTGTGGATAACGAAGGCTCTTTATTAAAAGAGGCATGGCTTGCTAATTTGTCGGACTTAAACGTCTGTAGCCAAAAGGGCTTGGTGGAGAGGTTTGACAGTACTATTGGGATGTCTTCCGTCCTAATGCCTTTAGGAGGTAAATATCAGGTCACTCCAGCGGAAGGAATGGTAGCTAAGATCCCCGTGCTGTCTGGGGAAACGAATACAGCGACCATGATGACCTATGGCTATAATCCCCAATTGGCCAAGTGGAGTCCGTTTCACGGTGCTCTATATGCGGTCGTTGATGCAGTCACTAAGATTGTGGCTCTAGGCGGAGATTATCGACAGGTTCGGCTTACACTTCAAGAGTATTTTGAACGATTGGGAACAGATCCAGAAAAATGGGGGAAACCCTTCAGCGCTTTACTAGGGGCTTTTTATGCACAGAAAAAACTAGGAATTCCGGCGATTGGTGGGAAAGACAGCATGTCAGGAACCTTCATGGATTTGCACGTCCCTCCAACGTTAGTGGCCTTTGCAGTCAATCTGATTAAGGCGGATCAGGTTGTATCCCAGGAGTTCAAAAAAGTCGGGAGTCAAGTAGTTCTAGTTTCTACACTACGGGATGAACATGAAGTCCCTGATTTTGAACAACTGAGCAAAAACTTTAATAAAATTAATCAGTTGATCCATTCAGGATGTGTTCTGGCATCGTATACCGTAAGGATGGGGGGACTGGCTGCAGCTCTCAGTAAAATGTCCTTTGGTAATCGTATCGGAATGAATTTTACCAGTCCAATTAATATCAATCATCTATTTTCCCCTGATTATGGTTCAATCGTCTTGGAAATTGGGGAAACGGTAGATTTAGCCAAAGTTTTCGGCGGGGTAGCGTACCAACAGCTCGGGGAGACTCAGGAAAAGCCGGTGATTACAGTTAATGGTGTCGATGTGGAATTAGATATAGCTCTAAAAGCTTGGGAAAAGCCTCTAGAAAAAATCTTTCCGACTCAAACGGAAAACGTGGTTGAACCGCAAAAAATGAGCTTTAACTTGCGCAATACTCAAAAACCATCCACAAAAGTGGCTAAACCAAGAATCTTTATTCCAGTTTTTCCAGGGACCAATTGTGAATACGATTCGGCCAAAGCCTTTGAGAAAGCCGGAGGGCTCGTTGAAACCTTAGTGATCAGAAACCTAACATCAACCGATGTGGAACAATCGATTCAAGAGATAGTAAAGCAGATAAAGCTGGCTCAAATTGTTATGCTCCCAGGAGGTTTCAGTGCTGGGGATGAACCAGATGGATCGGGTAAGTTTATCGCTACCATGTTCAGGAATCCCTGGATAGAGGAAGCAGTATCTGGACTTATGAATCAACGGGATGGTTTAATGCTCGGAATTTGTAACGGATTTCAAGCCTTGATTAAACTCGGACTTGTTCCTTATGGGGAAATAATCGATTTAATGGAGGATTCTCCTACCCTCACGTATAATAAAATCGGACGCCACGTTTCCAGCATGGTCCAAACCAAAGTTGTTTCGGTTTTATCTCCTTGGTTTAGCGGGGTAAAACTAGGAGACATCCATACCATACCCATCTCACACGGTGAAGGTCGGTTTGTGGCTAATCAAGACATGATCCAAACCTTGGTTGATAATGGGCAGATTGCCACCCAATATGTTAATCTTGAGGGTATCCCCAGCAATGATGTTCTCTATACGCCCAATGGTTCTTTTGAAGCGATCGAGGGAATCACCAGCCCTGATGGACGAATTCTAGGTAAAATGGCCCACACCGAAAGAACTGGTCTGGAAATCGCAAAAAATGTTCCAGGGAATAAGTATCAACCGATTTTTGCAGGTGGGGTTAATTATTTCAGAGGATAGTACTCTACATTACGACCCCGACTTTTTGTTCGTTTGCAGGTTTTTTTTCGGGTTTGTCGAATGCTAAACTTAGTAGAATTAATGATAACAATAGGAGATGAATTTTTTTGAACACTAAATTTGAAAGTACGGTTGTAACAGAACAAGGTATTACCATTGCCGTGGTTTCCGTCCAACCTACAGTATTCCAAAATTCCTTTAACGCAGCAATGATTATCAAAGGACTATTACCTGTCTTTAAAGGGATGCCAGTTGTACTCATGACTTTAGATCCTCAAGGAGTTCCTGCTTATTATGGACGATCCGATCTTATTCTGATCTTAGAGAATTTCAATATTAAAGAAGCTACCTGGAATCAAATAACTGCCGAGATAGATTTGACAAATTCTTGTCCTATGAAAGAAACAGAAGAGTAGAAACTAACGTGTATTGAGGGGAATATGGACGTTTGGGCGACCTGCCGTAAAATATTACATGTTGATATGGATGCTTTCTTCGCCTCTGTCGAACAGCGCGACGATCCTTCCTTATTAGGTAAGCCTGTCGTAGTTGGAGGGAGACTTAAAAGTCGGGGTGTAGTTTCTGCAGCATCGTATGAAGCACGCAAATTTGGAATACACTCGGCAATGCCCATTATAGAGGCTTCCCGACGCTGTCCTGAGGCAATTTTCTTGCCGGTAAACCTAGCAAAATATCGAGAAGTATCACTTCAAATTCGTCAAATATTTATGACGTTTACTCCCATGGTAGAGCCATTATCTCTGGATGAAGCCTTTTTAGACGTTACTGGTTCAACGAGTTTATTTGGCCCTGGGGATAAAATTGCTCTAACTATTAAGGAGCGTATTCAACAGGAATTAAACTTAACGGCTTCAGTTGGCTTGGCCTGTAATAAGTTTTTGGCAAAGCTTGCCTCAGATTTAAAGAAACCGAATGGTTTAGTGATTGTTCAACCTGATAGGGTTCAGGAATTTCTCGATCCACTGTCTGTGAAAAGGATCTGGGGAGTCGGAGAGAAAACGGCGGAGCAATTACACACCCGTAATGTCATAACAGTTAGGGACTTGCGTCAATTAGAGTTGACATATTTAACCCAACTATTTGGAGCTTTAGGTAGTCAACTTTACCAGTTGGCTCAAGGGATTGATGATCGACAGGTGGAAAATGACAGGGTGGTTAAATCGATCGGTCGCGAGACCACGTTTGCTACGGATATTGCTGATCGTGA
>JADQBO010000108.1 GCA_016278585.1 Desulfosporosinus sp. | reverse complement strand
CATCAGTCAAAAATAACCGCTCCAAACGGCCAAAACGTAAAGGCTGGTGATCTGGTGGGTTATGTAGGGTCAACTGGTTGGAGCACTGGTCCCCACCTCCATTTTGAAGTCCGTATCAACGGTAATCCGACTGATCCCCTTGCTTATTTTCGCTAGGAGTTGTGATAATTATTTAGGTTTCAGCTAATTAATCGAATAATTAAATTAAATAGCTAATGAAATGTAGTCTTTGCATTGCCGTAACAAGATGTTGCAGATAGTGCAAAGACTACTCTGGCTAGACAGACCTAGTTATGATATCAAAGTAATCTACATCCTTTTTGGAAAGGTCTTCATCCCCCTTGTATATTTTTATAGACCTTTATAAAAAAGGAAAGAATATATTTGATTTTAAATAAGGAGATTCCCATGGACAAGAAAAAAATACTCGTCGTGGATGATGAAGAACACATCTGTAATTTGGTAAATCTATACTTAAGCGATGATTTTAATATCACCTTAGCCTATGACGGTCAATCTGCCCTTTCAGCCTTCTTTCAAAAACCGTTTGATTTAGTCGTGCTGGACATTATGTTACCTGGATTAAGCGGTTGGGAGTTGTGCCGAAAAATTCGTCAGGTCACCAATACTCCAGTCATCATGCTTACAGCCAAGGACGACTCTTATGATAAAATCCTCGGGTTAGAACTTGGTGCAGATGATTATATTACTAAACCCTTTAATCCTGGCGAACTTTTAGCCAGAGTTAAAGCCGTTTTACGACGCTTTAACTCTGCTCCTGCGGAAAACCTTCAAATCATTGAGTATCCAGGCATCTACCTAAACAACGCAACCTTTAAAACAGAAATTCTTAACCAACCCTTAGAACTTACGTCTAAAGAATTCCATTTACTCTGGTTTTTTGCCAGTAACCCCGGAATAATCCTCCAACGTGAAACTATTATGCTGAGAGTATGGGGATTCGACTATATGGGTGATACTCGAGCCATCGATAACACTATCAAGAGATTAAGAAGAAAACTAGAGTCTGTTCCTGGGGCTCCCTTATACATTCAGACAGTCTGGGGACTTGGTTATAAGTTCGTGGTTCCCCAAGATGAATAAAAGCATTTTTTCAAAGTTATTGTCCAGCTATATCGGGATAGTCCTGGTAGCAGTTACCATCGTTGGCAGTATGCAAGTCTATCTGGTACAAAACTATCTGATTAAAAACAAGGAACAAGAACTTGTAGTACGGAGTCAAGAGCTAAGCGATATAGTTAAACCGTTTCTCTTGACAAACTCAGACCCTCGGCCTGTGTTGCTTACAGTTAATCGGGCAGATAGAGTATTAGGAACAGAGGCTTGGATCATAGACAAAGACGGCAAAGTAATTGTTGCTTCAGCAGATCACTTATACTGCGTGGGAAATACCTTAGAGGAGATGGACCTTGATCAACTGAAATCCGGCAAGGTCAGTATTCGAACAGGACAAACCGAGTATTTCAAGAAAGCTATGATACGAACGATAGCCCCCATTTTTGACGAAAATCAGTTTATCGGCGGAGTCATCTTATACTCACCGGTAAAAGGGGTGAATGATACAACCAAGACAATGAGCAAACTTTACCTTGGTGCGGCCTTGATAGGAATTCTCATTTCAATTTGTATCGGCTTTTTGTTAACTAAACAGATTACCAGGCCTATTAAAAGAGTATGTGAAGTAACTAAGTCCATTGCTGACGGAAAATTTGATGAGCGGGTGGAACTAAAATCTAAAGATGAATTAAACGTGCTGGCCTCATCGATCAATCACATGACTAAACGGTTGTCTGAACACGAGAAAATGCGACGCAACTTTGTAGCCAATGTTTCCCATGAACTTAGAAGTCCTCTAACCTCTATCCAAGGTTACATCGACGCGTTAATTCAAGGAAAAGGAAAAGATAGGCAAGACGAAAACAGATATCTTCAAATCCTTCAGAAGGAAACTCATCGTTTAATCCGTCTAGTTAATGACCTCTTGGAGATTTCTCAGTTCGATTCTCAAACAGCTACGTTTGATGTCGATGGATTCCCTTTACGTTCAATTGTTGATAGAGCGTTAACAAGTCTTAAAATTCAGTTAGAGGGGAAACATTTAACCGTAAATATCGATATTCCCCAGAACTTGCCTTTCTGCTATGGGGACGAGGATCGAATAGAACAAGTAATCTACAACCTTTTAGATAACGCTATTCGCTATTCTTCTCACGGGGGATTAATCATTATCTTCGCCACTTCCCTGAACGAAGAGGTTCTAGTTGAAATAACCGATTTTGGCCAAGGCATCCCGCCTCAGGACATACCCTTTATTTGGGACCGTTTCTACAGAGTGGACAAGGCACGGTCTAGAAGTGAAGGTGGAACAGGCTTAGGCTTAGCGATTGTTAAGGGAATTGTAGACAAACACGGTGGACAAGTCTTGGTAAAAAGCAGGCTTGGAGAAGGAAGCAAGTTTAGCTTCACCCTAAAACAATCTGAACCTGAAACAGAAACTTAGCAATGTGACTTTTACTATATATTCAAGCCTCCCCAGAGTTTATCAAAGCCTTGGTAGCCGGTTTACGTTTAATCGGAGTAACATCTTCAATTTTGCATTTCACCCCAAACTCAAACTAGTGAAAAAACAGATTATTTAATTACTCTCGTTCAGCTAAAGCTAAACATCACGACTTAGGTGACGAAAGCTCACAGTCCTCAACGAATACTATAGCGCTGGATAATGGCTTTCGTCACCCATGCAGAGCATGAAGGGGTTGAAACAAGGTTTGTTTCAACCCCTCTTGAACGTAGAAAAGTTATTAATTCTTCTAACTGGTAGCCTGATCAAAAAGCCTTAAGTTAATTTTGCCGTCCGAGGGGTTGACAATAAATTTCTTTACCTTAGGCAATATTTTTTCCATCGTTTCTAGGAACAAACGGTATTTTGTGGTATCCTGCGAATATATTTGGCTGTTTTTCTGATATTCTGCCAGCATTGTCTCAAATTTTTGGGCATCACCCTTCGCTATGTTTACTGCTTCCGCTTTATAAGACTCGGCCTTAGTGATTTGTTCGTTGGCTTTGCCTCGAGCTTCAGGAATCAGGCTGTTGTAGTACCCACTGGCTTGATTAATTTGCTTCTCTTTATCTTCCTTTGCTGTTGTAACATCCCGGAAAGCATTGGCAACCTCTTCCGGGGGTACGATCGCTTTGATATTAAAGGTTGAAACCTGTAGCCCCGAATTATAGCCATCAAGGATAGCCTGTGCCTTTTTCATAATCATGTCCTGCGCTTTGACTTTTTCACTGGTTAAAATCTCATCCACACCCATGCTTGCTGTCAGATAAACCATTGCAGCTTCTACACTATTTCTAACTAAACGTTCCTCATCGGAATTTACATTATATAAATACTTAGGAGCATCAATAATTTTATAGTGCACAATAGCTTCGATACTGATAACGTTCTCATCACCCGTCAACAGCTGAATGTTTTGGGGAGGATTGTCTTTGTGTACATGGTCGGGTAGACTGACCCATACATCCGCTCTGCGGACCTCCGATACATTAACCTTTTCCACCTTGTCTATAGGCCACGGCAACCGGTAGTGAATTCCTTCAGAAATGGGTATATCCAAAACACTGCCAAATCTCCTGATCACTGCTTGTTCACCTGGATTCACCAGATAAATACCTGTGAGAACGTAGACTAGCAGAAAGCCTAATCCCATTGCTAGCGCAGTTTTTTTGGGATTAATATGATTAAACGCTTGGGCAATATCCTCTATAATTGAGATTCGTAACTTTTCATTTTGTGTTTTACTATTCTTATTGCTGAAACGGTTCTTGAGCATCTGGAATAAGGCTGAAAACCTATCTTTTATGATTTTGTAGATTAAAAGAAGACTATCTTTAATAGCTCTTTTAGGGGGCTTATTATCTCCTTCATTCACCGCATATACCTCCTTCAGTTAGAATTTTACAAACGATCATTTTTCAACCTTACCAGCTTCCAGGTATTTTAGGATTTCGGAATTTGAAGGAAGTACAAGGGTTGTTTTTTCATCAATAGTTTTTTCATAGGTTTCAAGGGCGCGGATAAATTCATAGAATTTTGGATCCTTTTGGAATGCTTCCCCATATATCTTTATAGCTTCAGCATCCCCCTCACCCTTTATTTTTTGCGCCTGTTTATAGGCTTCTGAATGAAGTATCCTTTGTTCCTTTTCAGCATCCGCCCTTATTTTAGTCGCTTCTTCGCTTCCTTCAGCGCGGTATTTTTTTGCCATTTGCTCACGCTCAGCTTTCATTCTGGCAAATACGCTCTGCTTGTTCGCTTCAGGGAAATTCAAAACCTTTATTTGAGCATCTACTACTTCTATGCCGTACTCTTTAGCCTTTTCCTTAGATTTCTGAATCGTATCCTGCATCATGGCATTGAGTTTTAATTTGTTAGTATCTACACTTATTAGCTCATCGAAATTATACTGACCCAGTTTAACACCCAAACTTGAGGAAAAAACATCCTGCAATCTCGCTTCCGCTCCAATTCTGTCCTTAACTGTTTTCATGTAAGTAACAGGGTCGGTGATCCGCCATGTCCCGTAATAGTCGACCTTAACACTCTTTTTATCTGAAGTCAGCAGTTCCAAAGGCTCAGCCTCATAAATCTGAACTCTATTATCAAACTGGTGTACAGTTTGTATAGGCTCAGGCAGCTTGATTCTTAAACCGGGTTGAAGTACCGTGTTGACAGGATTTCCAAATTGTGTTACCACTGCATATTCAGTGGTGTCGACTGTATAAACTATAAGATTTAAAGTCAGTAAAACCAGACCAAGTATTACACCTACTAAAATTTTAGGTTTTATTTTAACGTTTCACTCATCTTAACTCTTATTCTTTCCCGCCTCCTCCATTGATAATAGGATTTCCTACTCCATCATTCGTCAGCCATAAGTCGGTGCCCTCAACTTTGATATTACCGCCTAGCAGTATCTTCTTGACCTTCGGTAGGATTTGATCCATGGTCTCCATATAAAGCCTGTATTCCGTTACTCCCTTCGATTTTTGATATTCTTCAAATTTTTGGACAAAAAGTAAAGCGTCCCCTTGGGCTGTCTTAATTTTCTCATCTTTATAGGCTTCTGCTTCTTTTATAGTCTTATAGGAATTTCCTTTTGCCTCGGGTATAACTGTATTTCTGAATGCTAGTGCTTCATTTATATAAGTTGCCTTATCCTGCCTTGCACTAGCCAAATCTTGAAAACTGTCAATAACCTCCTGCGGAGGGGTCATTTCTAAAAGCTGTAGGTTTACAACCTGCACGCCTGTATTGTTTCTATCTAAGGCCTCTTGAAGTAGTTTCTTTGAAGACACTTCCACTTCATTTTTTCCAGTAGACA
>JADQBO010000428.1 GCA_016278585.1 Desulfosporosinus sp. | reverse complement strand
GGCCCCAATAAATGTCCTCTTCGGGTTCCCAGACGTCAGCGCGTCCGCCGGCGAAGCCAAAAGTTTTAAGTCCCATTGACTCGATGGCGCAATTACCGGCAAGGATCATCAGGTCAGCCCAGGAAATTTTCCTGCCGTATTTCTGCTTGATCGGCCAGAGCAGACGGCGCGCCCTGTCGAGGTTCACGTTGTCTGGCCAGCTGTTGAGGGGCGCAAAGCGTTGGGTACCAGATCCCCCGCCGCCGCGTCCGTCATTTGTGCGGTACGTGCCTGCGCTGTGCCACGCCATCCGGATTAAGAATGGCCCATAGTGACCATAATCGGCAGGCCACCAATCCTGGGAGTCGGTCATCAATACATATAGGTCCTTCTTCAGGGCTTCAAAATCAAGTTTCTTGAATTCTTCTGCATAGTTAAACTCTGGAGCCATCGGATTACTCAAGTTTGAGTTCTGATGAAGGATTTTGAGGTTCAACTGGTTTGGCCACCAGTCCTTGTTAGAAGTGCCCCCACTTCCAGTGGCATTTTTCGTTCTGCCTGTTACGGGGCATGTAGCTTTTTCATCCATAAAGTCTCCTCCTCGTAAAATTTAGTTATTGAATAAGTGTTGCATATCTGGATTATCAAGGTTAGGATGGATTTTTCAACGAAAAGAAAATACTTCCCGACCTTAATTACGAAATGCCAAAAAACATGAAATAGGCATGCGGGTTCACTTGTCTTCTATGGTTATTTCCTTGACCAGGCCTGCTTTTATCAAGTTATGGGCATTATAGATATCGCAAATTTGATATTTCTTTATTATGTTCTTTTTAGTCATTAACTAAGAAATCATGGTTTGTTTTAGTTTGAATTTATGCATAATAACATTTTAATAAAAAGTTTAAAATTATAATTACTTTAATTACAATCTATTATATAATATGATGACATGGATGACAATCAAAAATAATGAATATCAAGCAAGTTTTATAGCAAAACATTAAGGGAGAGATGTAAAAATAGCAAAAACAATTCTTTGTGAATCTTTGGCGCTGGTAGTAGAATAAGAGAATGTCAGTGTTTTGATAGAGATAAAATTGTTAATACCAAACTTAGACAACTAAAGGATTTGAAATAAGATTATGAAAAAATTAGTTATTGGAATATTGGCACATGTGGATGCGGGCAAGACAACATTATCTGAGAGTCTGCTTTATCTAAGCGGTAAAATTGGCAGATTGGGAAGGGTGGACAACAAGGATGCTTATTTAGATACCTATGAGCTTGAAAGAGCAAGAGGAATCACCATCTTCTCCAAACAGGCTATGTTTGAAATTGGTGAGACTCAGATTACCTTACTAGATACCCCGGGACACGTAGATTTTTCGGCTGAAATGGAAAGAACACTTCAGATACTTGATTATGCCATTTTAGTGATAAGTGGTGCGGACGGGGTGCAGGGGCATACCAAAACATTATGGCGGCTTCTTCACACGTATCGGATACCGGTTTTTTTATTTGTCAATAAGATGGATCAGAATGGGACGGATAAGGACAAGCTAATGACAGAATTGAAAAAGCAGCTGGATGATGGGTGTATTGACTTTGGACAAGTTCAGACAGAGGATTTCTACGACCAACTGGCCATGGGTGAAGAAATAATGATGGAAACCTTTCTGGAAACGGGACATATTGAAACTTCACAGATTAAAAGAGCTATCACAGAGCGCAAAGTTTTTCCGTGCTTTTTTGGTTCCGCTTTGAAATTAGAGGGCGTTGAACAATTTATGCAGGGCATTGTGAAGTATGCCATGATACCTTCCTACCCTGATGAATTCGGAGCTAAACTATTTAAAATAGCAAGAGACGAGCTGGGGAACCGACTTACATATATGAAGCTTACTGGCGGAAGACTTAAGGTGAAAGATGTCTTTACGAATAGCATCTGGAAAGAAAAAGTTAATCAAATTCGTATCTATTCCGGACAGAAATTCGTGACAGTGAATGAGATAGAGGCAGGTTCTATATGCGCGGTAACAGGACTCAGCCAAACCAGACCGGGAGAAGGCATAGGAATTGAGGAAGCTTCAGATTCACCAGTATTGGAACCCGTACTGTTCTATCAGATTATTCTGCCAGAAGGCTGTGACCCAAGAGTGATGCTTCCTAAGCTGCGTCAGATTGAAGAAGAAGAGCCGGAACTTCATATTGTCTGGAATGAGCAGCTGCAGGAAATTCAGGTACAGATGATGGGAGAGGTGCAGATTGAAATTCTGCAGAGCCTTATACAAAGCCGTTTTGGGGTCGAGGTGGCCTTCGACGCAGGAAGGATTGTCTATAAGGAGACCATTGCTAATGTAGTAGAAGGGGTAGGGCACTTTGAACCATTGCGGCATTATGCAGAGGTCCACCTGTTATTGGAACCGGGTGAGCGGGGAAGCGGTCTGCAATTTGGGGCAGAATGCAGTGAGGATAGCTTAAATAAAAGCTGGCAAAGACTTATTTTATCTCATCTGGAAGAAAAAGCTCATAGAGGGGTTCTAACCGGGTCAGGGATTACAGATATGAAAATCACGTTAGTCTCAGGTCGAGCACACAATAAGCATACGGTCGGTGGTGACTTCAGAGAGGCTACCTTCCGTGCAGTGCGCCAGGGCTTAAAGGAGGCAGAGTCCCTATTGCTGGAGCCTTATTATGCCTTTCAGCTGGAACTGCCTGTGAAAATGGTAGGAAGAGCTATGATTGACATTGAGAAAATGCATGGCACTTGCGGACTATCACAAACAAATGGAGAAATGGCAGTTCTTGTGGGGAGCGCTCCTGTTATCACCATGAGAAATTATCAGAAAGAGGTAGCTGCATATACCAGAGGACTTGGCAGGCTGTTTAGCAGCTTGAAAGGGTACGAACCATGCCATAATGGGTCAGAGGTCATAGAAAGTATCGGCTATGAATCTGAAAGAGACTTGGAAAATCCGACAGGTTCTGTATTTTGTGCCCATGGTGCAGGCTTTTTGGTGGAGTGGGATGTTGTAAAGAACTACATGCATGTTGATAGCTATCTTCAACAACAAGAGTCGTCGGAAGAAACAGTCCCCAACCAGACCTCAGAGGCGCGGTCGATCAGTTTAGAGGAGATTGATCAAATTATCAATAATACCTTTTATGCCAACCAAGGGAAGAAGTCTGCCTGGAAAAAACGCAAAACAGCCCTTGAAAACTATTATGAACCGATTACTTATGTCAACAGAGGGAAGGAAATCAAAGAAGAGTATTTCCTTGTGGACGGCTATAATGTCATCTACGCATGGCCTGAACTGAAAGAGCTTGCAGTTGACAATATGGATGGTGCCAGAATGAAATTACTTGATACTCTAAGTAATTATCAGGGGATTCGAAAATGTCAGATTATCGTTGTGTTTGATGCTTACCGTGTTCAGGGGCATTTTGAGGAAGTAATCGACTATCATAATATTCATCTAGTATATACCAGGGAGGCACAAACGGCGGACCAGTATATCGAAAAATTTGCCCATGATAATCAGAAAAAATATAATATCACAGTTGCAACGTCAGACGGTTTACAGCAAATTATTATCAGGGGGGCAGGATGCGCCTTATTATCCGCCAGAGAACTCAAGATTGAGATTGACGGGGCTAATGAAAGATTAAATCAGATATACGAGGGAATACAGGGATTAGATCGTAATTACCTGGGAGATGCATTGTCTCCAGCCGCGAAACAGCAGGTGAAAGAAATGGTTAAAAAAGAGAAATTATAAGTAAAAGAATGATTACTTGGATTCTATCCAACCGTAATAAATGCAATCTCTAGCTTAACTATTTCTGTTATTCTCGTTTTAGGTTTAGGAATTGCAATTGGTATGATTTATTTTAAGTAAACTTATCCAATTCTTATTTAGTAAATTTAGTACTTTAACATACGCTGTTATAATGGGACTAGTTTTAGGATCAGTTATTGTCATTTTTCCAGGATTACCAACAACTATTCCTGATGTGATCTTGTGTAAAGCAATGTTTCTTGTTGGGTTCGTGCCTGACACCAACTTAATTTAGGAAAAAGATCTTTTCATTTATTCGTTCTGCAAAGTATATGTTGATTTTTTTTGTCCACCACATGCAAGGCAGTAACGATAAAGGGAGCTATACCTTATTTAAAATTCTTTCAGAATGTAGTCACTATTCTATGTTGAAAATTAGTATTGTTTTCAAATTGAAGCTTGAATTATATTAATAGATTTAGAGAATTACTAAATGTTCTATTTATCAACAAAAGTTTTTTTATTTACATAAACGTGACAAATTATATTTCTATATTTAAACTAAAAGAGTTCCTGTTCGATTAATAAACATTTTGAAGAAAGGAGCATCCATATCTTAAGTTAAGTTTTATCTAATTAGATTTTGACTCAGAAAAAACGTTATTTACAGATTAAGTTTATAAATCATTTATATTTTTATTCAACTCGTGTGAGTAATTGAGTTTTTTCTTGAGAGGAAACTCAAATGCTACACGATTAAATTTTGCCAAACTCTTTATTGATTGCACAGTGACTATTATGTGTAAACTTTCACATTTATAGTGATTATTTTCACTAGCAAGACAATTAAAATTGTTTATATAATTTGTAAATCAATAATAGAGAATCTAATTAAACAGTTTTATTCAGTTTCAAATGCAATTTTGCAATGATAGTTTAATAAAAAGGTGGTAAAACACATGGCAAAAAAAGCAGGACAAGTAAAAAATTTGTCCAGACGTTCTTTCCTTAAGGTTTTTGGAGGAGCAAGTTTAGCTGGAATCTCGCTAAATTTGACTGGTTGTGGCCAACCAATTACAGCCGAAAAAGCTGTTGGCGGAAACGGTTGGATGCCAACCCAATACAATGAACCAGGTAGTTGGCCAACCAACGTTCGTGGTCGCGTTCCAATTGATCCAGCTAACCCCTCAATTATTAGAGATGACCAAAAGTGTATTCTTTGTGGTCAATGTATTGAAGTATGCGAGAAGATTCAATCGGTGTTTGGAAACTACGAACTGCCGATTAAAAGCGAAATTGTTTGTGTAAACTGTGGGCAATGTATTCAATGGTGTCCTTCTGGTGCAATTTCAGAACGGGATGACATTAGCAAAGTATTAAAAGCCATCGCAGATCCAAATATGACAGTTGTAGTGCAGACTGCACCAGCAACTCGTATTGGTCTTGGGGAAGAATTTGGCATGCCTATCGGAACTAATGTCCAGGGCAAACAAGTTGCAGCCTTGAGAAAAGTAGGGTTTGATGTAATTTTTGACACTAACTTTACCGCTGACCTGACAATTATGGAAGAAGGCACTGAACTTCTTAAACGAGTCAAAGGGGAATTGCAACACCCTACTCCACAGTTCACATCATGTTGCCCAGGTTGGGTTAAGTTTGTCGAATATTTTTATCCTGATCTTATTCCTAACTTATCATCAGCGAAAGATCG
>JADQBO010000179.1 GCA_016278585.1 Desulfosporosinus sp. | reverse complement strand
TTTTCTGGTTGTGCCAACGACTGTACTTCCTCTATTGCTCGCTCTGACTGTTCTGTCATTGGTACTTGGCGCGATACTTTAATAATTGATCAAGATGCAGTCAAAGAATATGTAGCTAATAAATTCCCGATTAAAGTTGCAGTTTGTGACAAATGCCCAACTCGATGTCTCTCATTTAATGCAGAGACCCAAGAACTCAGCATAGTTGGCGAAGATTGCACACGTTGTATGCATTGTATTAATATGATGCCTAAAGCTATTCGTGCTGGCAAAGAAAAGGGTGCTACCATTTTAATCGGCGGTAAATCGACGATTGTTCAATCTGCATTCATGTCTTGGGTTATTGTACCTTTCATGAAAATGGAAGCCGAAGATGATTTTGAAGAGTTTAAGGATCTCATGCGCCGTATTTGGGAGTGGTGGGATGAAAACGGTAAATCACGCGAGCGGATTGGTGAAACTATTTATCGCTTAGGGATGACCAAATTCCTCAAAGGAATTGAAGTTGCTCCTGTACCGCAAATGGTCTTCCGCCCACGTGCTAATCCATATGTGTTCTGGGATCAAGATGATCTTGATCAGTCCGGGACGGCACTCGATGGATCCAAGCTCTAAGTTTAATAAATAATAAGTAGCTAACGAGAGGTGGATAATGATGGCAGTTTTAGATCAAGGACCTCCGCATTATAAGAAGATGCTTCCTCCGATTGTACAAGAAAATTATGGACAGTGGAAATATCATGAAATTCCTCGTCCAGGTGTACTCAAACATGTTGCTGAAAGTGGCGCAGCATTGTACAGTGTCCGGGTTGGTTCCCCACGTTTGGTCAGTATTGATTTTGTACGTGACTTATGTACAGTAGCTGACGAATATTGTGATGGATTTCTCCGTTTCACAACCCGTAACAATGTTGAATTCTTAGTTTCAGATGAGGCTAAACTCCAACCACTACTTGACCACTTAGCTGAAAAAGGTTATTGTGTTGGTGGTACAGGACATTCGATTAGTAATATCGTTCACACTCAAGGATGGGTACACTGTCACACACCTGCTACCGATGCTTCGGGTGTCGTAAAAGCTGTAATGGATGATTTATATGAGTATTTTGACTCCATGAAACTTCCTGCTAAATTAAAAATGGGCTTAGCATGTTGCTTAAATATGTGTGGAGCCGCTCACTGTAGTGACATTGCAATTGTCGGTGTTCATAGAACTCCTCCTCGTATTAACCACGAGATTATTCGAAAAGGTACTGAGATTCCAAGTCTCGTAGCGAGCTGTCCGACTGGAGCTATTCGTCCAGATCCTAAGAACAAGAGCGTTGTCGTTAATAATGATAAATGTATGTATTGCGGTAACTGCTATACAATGTCCCCAGCAATGGAAATTCTAGATCCTAAGAACGATGGTATTGCTATTCTTATTGGTGGTAAAACATCGAATGCTCGTTCAGCACCGTCTTTCTCCCGTATGGTAATTCCATTCCTGCCTAATACTGCTCCTCGTTGGCCTGAGACGACTGAAGCAATCCGCAAAATTTTAGAACTCTGGATTGCCAACGCTCACCAAGGTGAACGTGTTGGAGAATGGGTTGAGCGGATTGGTTGGGAGAAATTCTTCAGCATGGCTGAACTACCGTTCTCAGATATGTTGATTGATGATTATATTTTCTCTAGAGAAACGTTCCGTACTTCAGCAGCATTTAAGTACTAAACTGAAGTTAAAAATTTAGAAAGTTGGTATTTTAAAATGGCAAGAGGACCAGCAGACCCCGCGATTAAAGCTAAAGTACTTGAGTATCTTGCGAAAGTGCAAAAAGCTAAGAGCAGAGACGTTGCAGTAGCAATTGGTGAGAAGAAAAGCGATGTAGATAACGCAGTAAAAGAACTTACTGCTGAAGATCTCGTTGAGTATCTCTACATTACTACCACATTTATTTGCTTAAAAGGCAAGGTCCAAACACCAGATTAATTAAACTAATCTTCTGATGGGCCAGATCTAATAGTATAATATATCATACGCATTTATAGACCATCCTTTTTGCCCTATGTCCCTGTATCTGCTGATTCATTTAGATCTGCATTATAGGGACGGGGTTCAGGGTGGTCAATTTTATCTTAGTAAAACGATCTCTATTGAGTAAGATCGTATTAGTGTATGTTCTCTCCTGACTAGATACTCCAAGAAAGGTGTGGGTATTATGTTATCTTTATCGATAGTTGAACAGAATAGGAAAAATGTCCCTCGCTTAGTAATTGGAGCACCTCAGGGGCGAAGTGGAAAAACAACGTTTACCTTGGGACTACTCAGAGCCTTTGCTCGGCAAGGAATAGCAGTTCAACCTTTTAAGAAGGGACCGGACTATATTGATGCAAGTTGGCATACAGCTGCTGCGGGTCAAACTTGTCGAAACTTAGATTGTTTTTTTATGAACAAGAAGGAAATATGTAAATCTGTATTTGATCAATCTATTGAGAAAAATATTACTATTGTTGAAGGCGCTATGGGACTATACGATGGTCTAGACCTGCTAGGAAGCAGCTCTACCGCTGAAGTTGCCAAGGTGACTCAATCCCCTGTGCTATTAGTAGTAGATGCTACACGCATGACACGTAGTATTGCGGCGATGGTAATGGGTTACCAGCATTTTGATCCTGATGTTAAAATAGTAGGCGTAGTCCTAAACAAGGTGGCACGAGTTCGCCATGAGAAGATGGCTCGGGAAGCCATAGAAGAATTCTGCAAGATCCCAGTGGTTGGAGCTATTCCCAAAGACATTAATTTATCCATCCCTGATCGTCATCTTGGTCTTGTTACAAAAGGCGAAATTGATGAAACTGATAAGTTACTAGATTATTTGGCTGATGTTATCAGCGAACATGTTAATTTAGATCAAATTTTAACTTTGGCCCAAAGTGCACCTGCACTTCCTAGATATTCAGAATCAGTGGTTCCTAACTTTAACTCAACCGAATACTCCCCAAAAAACAGGAGTTATACACCTAAAATTGGAATTATTCAGGATGCTTCCTTTAGTTTTTATTATCCAGAAAATATCGAAGCATTAAAAGCTTTAGGAGCTGAAGTGGTTCCTTTTAGTGCTCTTATAGATAGCCAACTTCCTAATGATCTTGATGGTCTCTACATCGGTGGAGGTTTCCCAGAGGTTTTTGCTGCACAACTTGAGGAAAATGGACCTTTGCGCAGAGAAATTAGACTTGCAGGAGAAAAGGGACTACCGATTTATGCTGAGTGTGGTGGGCTTATGTATCTTGGACGCTCCATACGTACTTCTTCTCAAACTTTCGAGATGGTTGGTTTACTTCCACTTGATACTCAAATGGAAACTAAGCCTCAAGGTCATGGGTATACGATTATGGAAGCGAATCCTGGTCAACTTTGGTTCACTGAAAAGACAGAAATTAAGGGTCACGAATTTCATAATTCCCGTGTTATAAACTTAGCGTCTGATGTGAAATTTGGCTTAAACGTTAAGCGAGGGTATGGAATGGATGGGCAGCATGATGGTATTGTTTATAAGAATGTTTTTGCTGCTTATAATCATATTCATGCTTTAGGTTGCCCTGAATGGGCTAAAGGCATGATAGAACTAGCTAAAATTTATAGCCGGTCTAAGTGGGTACAGACAGAAACGATGTCAGGCTAAACCCCTTCGAAATTGCATCAGTTGCTATTATTAAAAATGACTATAATAATTGATAGTAATAAGCTTTCCAAATGGAAGGCTTTTTACTATCAATTGGTATTTTATGCATTAGTTACTGACCTTTATTTTCGAAAAGATTCCTCGCTATCTGGCTAATAACTCCTTTGAATGATATTATAATGATGTAAGGTTTCAATTCGAAATATATGGTAATAAAAAGTTCTCATGTTATCCTCGGACATAAGTATATCTTATCGGCATATTTCTTTATGATATTCAAGTAGGACTTGATTTTATTATAGTGGGACAAGTTATTCTAGCTTTAGCTATCTGATTGTAGGGATTATTTATAATAATAGTTCCGATAAATAATGTGAATAAGGTAGCTAAGTATAGGAACCTAGGAAGGGGATACATCATAATGGAACAGCACCTTCTTGTATTCAAAGAGGTGGCGGAAACTAGAAACATTACGTTAGCGGCTAAAAAGCTCCATATGAGTCAACCTAGTATAAGTTTACAGATTCAGAATTTAGAAAATCAGTATGGTGCTCGCTTTTTTGATCGAACCAACAAAGGTGTAACACTAACTAAAGAGGGTAAAATTTTCTATGCACATGTACGTAGCGTATTAGACATATTATCTAATGCCAAAGAGCAGATAAGCGCACTAGCAAAGGATCAGAGAGGACTAATTTACCTCGGTGCAACATTGACGATCGGAGAATATATTCTACCTAATATTTTAGCATATTTATTTAAGACTCACCCAGATGTTGATTTTAAAGTAAAGATTGCTAATACAGAGTCGATTTCTCAAGATGTACTAGAGAAAAAATTGCATATTGGACTTATTGAGGGACCAGTTCCTTTGCATAAGGATTTAAATGTTGAGAATTTTTGGGAAGATGAGTTGGTAGTAGTTGTTTCAAATTTTCATCCTTGGGCCTCAAGAAAAAGCATTACCCTTGCTGAACTCCCAAATGAACGTCTGGTCACACGTGAAGATGGCTCCGGAACTCGTAAAGTGATGGAGATGGCTCTATTAGAGAGAGGCCTTGATCCAGATCAATTAAATGTATCAATGGAGCTTGGAAGTACTCAAGCCATTAAACAACTGGTCTCCGCAGGGCTTGGAATTACCATTATTTCTTCCTTGACTGTTAGTCGAGAAGGGGATCAAAAGCTTTATAAAAGTTTAAAGATTCAAGATGCTCCTATTTATCGACCACTTAGTATACTCACGAATGCTCGAACCACTCAAACTAAAGATGAACGCATTTTAATTAATTTACTTCATGACCATAGGTTACTATCTGATGTTCTAAGCAAGGATTATAAAGAATTAGTTGATCTTGAGTAAGAGATTTTAGCGTACTATTTAGTGTAGGAAGGACGAGGACAAGATTATATGCAAAAGGATTGCCGGATTGGACTCGTTCAGATGGAGTCTATTATAGGAGAGCCTGAACGTAATTTACAAACTATGACTCATTTAGCTGAGGTTGCACGACAACAAAAAATATCCCTTTTGTGTTTTCCGGAATGCGCCTTAGATGGGTATTCCCCTCATGATGCAGCAGAAATTGGAAACACTCTAGGGAGTGTATGGATTAAACAGTTAAGAGAATGCTCAACAGACTTAGGAATAACTCTTTTAGTTGGAATGGTTGAGCAAAGTACAAGACATGATAGGCCCTTTATTTCTCATGCTATCTTATCTCCAGGAGAGGAGCCTGGAGTGTATCGCAAGGTTCATTTAGGTCGGAGTGAATTAGACTATTTCACTCCCGGAGATCATTTTCCAGTTTTCTCAGCTCATGGAACAAC
>JADQBO010000499.1 GCA_016278585.1 Desulfosporosinus sp. | reverse complement strand
TAACATAACTATAAATAATAACTCATAAAATACCGGCATTTCTACCCCCCCTTCCAGCTTTTACAACTTAGTTTTCTGAATAATTAATTAAATTGTACTTTAAATCATATGCAATAACTCCATTAATATCAATCTGCAAAAATGCCCTGATTGTCTCATAAATATGATTTACCCCCCGCATTTGGCATATAACAGTGTTTATCCCATGTTTTTAATTTATATACAATATTTACAAACCTTAACCTCTTTGCTCCCGGCCTTTTCCAACTAGAGCGTGGACGGCCCCAATGCAGGTTTACACAAATAACTATGGTTCAAAGCCCACCCTCATACTCTCCCGCGTTATCTGCGTTCTTTTAGAGAATACGCAAAAAAGAGACCCTCCAAACATGAAGGGCCTCTTCAGAAAAAATCCGATATTTAACCTACTTGTAAACCATAGTTTGCGCAAAGGGCAGATAATCCCCCTGAGAAACCACTACCCACAGCGTTAAACTTCCATTCCCCTTGATGACGATATAGTTCGCAAACTACAATCGCTGTTTCTACAGAAAAATCTTCACCTAAATCATACCGCATGACTTCTTGTCCATTAGCTTCATTAACAACGCGAACAAAGGAATTGGAGACTTGTCCAAAGTTCTGTGCTCTTTGCGCTGCATCATGAATTGTCACGGTTACGGCGATTTTCTCTACATGTGCCGGTACAGCAGCAAGATCAACCTTGATTTGCTCGTCATCCCCATCACCATCTCCAGTGAGATTATCCCCTGTATGATTTACAGAACCATTTCCACCAACCAAATTATTGTAATAAATAAAGTCTTCGATACCGCCCGCTTTACCATTTTTATCAACTAAAAAGGCCGAGGCATCTAAGTCAAAATCCGACCCACCAGAATACTTATTCGTATCCCAACCCAATCCGACAATGATCTTCGATAAACCTGGGTTCCCCTTAGTTAAGTCAATTTTTTGTCCTTTGCTTAAACTTATAACTGACATAAAAACACCTCTTTAATTTTTTCAATTTAAGCATTTTAATCTATCGAAGTTCAAGTTTAACGTTCTGAAACCTTGCATTTACCTCTGGTCTCTGGCTTTCTGCTCCGAATTATACGTCTAATCCGAAATCCTTGCATAATCCAGCTAATCCGTTTTGGTAACCGCTGCCGATCGCATTAAACTTCCATTCAGCATTATTGCGATATAGTTCACCTACTACAACTGCAGTCTCAACGGAAAAATCTTCACCGAGGTCATAACGAATTAGTTCTTCCCCTGATTCTTCATTTAAAACCCTTACATAGGCGTTAGAAACTTGTCCAAAATTCTGATTGCGTTCTTTAGCCTCGTGAATCGTAATCCCGAAGGTGATCTTGGAAACGCCGCTAGAAACAAGCGCTAGGTCAACTTTAATTTGCTCATCATCCCCATCACCAGCACCGGAACGGTTGTCGCCTGTATGTGTTACTGAGCCATCAGGACTCTTTGGGTTATTAAAAAAGACAAAGTTCTTTTCATCGGCAACTTTTCCTTCAGGATTTAACATAAATACTGAGGAATCTAAATCAAAATCTTTTCCGCCATCATACTTATTGACATCCCAACCCAAACCAATCACGATTTTTGTCAGACCTGGATTTGATTTAGTAAGATCCACCTTTTGACCTTTTTGTAAACTAATTGCCATTGTAATATCCCCCTTATTAATTACTTAAAAAATTATTGATATCGACGGATAAGCTCACTCAATGATGCATCATTGGTACCTTCGCCAATTGCAGCGAATTTCCACTCGTTATTGTGACGATAAACTTCTGCAACAACTAAGCTCGTTTTGCCTGCATAGCTTTCAGTCAAATTGAACCGACAAAACTCTTGCCCATTGACTGGATTGACAACCCTGATAAAGGCATTGGCGATTAACCCAAAGTCCTGTTTACGTTTCACGCTATCGTAAATATTAACCACAAAAATGATTTTTTGGACACCGCTGGGAACACTCCCTAGATCCACGTTAATTTGTTCATCGTCGCCATCACCAGCACCTGTTAGATTATCTCCACTGTGCTTTACACTTTTGTCACCACTTTGGAGATTACCAAAGTAGACTAACCGATCTTTAGCAGTAAGCTTATTTTGTGCATCGAGAAGGATTGCAGACGCATCACAGTCAATTGCGGCACCCACTCCACCCCCTCCAAAAAGACCGCCAAGAAGTCCTCCTGATTTTGGTTTTGATACCTCATCCCATCCTAAACCTACCATAATTTTAGATAAACCAGGATTACCCTTCGTTAAGTCAATCTTTTGTCCTTTTTGCAAATTAATTCCCACTATGAATCCCCCTTTTTAGATAACGCGTACTATATCATCTATTTTCTCTACTTCTTCATTATTTCCTTTATTTTTACGAGAAGAACCGTGCAAATAATGGAATAATACTTGTATTTTATCACAGGGAAGCATTCGGTAAAAACCTAAATTGTAATGTTCACATAACTTTCACATCTTTGCCAATTAAGTATTTACTTAATCAATGATCAAAGGACATAAGTATTTCCCCGTAGCTATTTCCTTTTTCAACCCAATCTTTACCATTATATAGTGTACAATTAATGTGGCTTTTATACCACTAACTTCTGGGACAGCGCCCCCGCCACATAGTCTAAAATCTCTTCTCCAGCTTTTAGTCCGCTTTTCTGAGTAAATCTTAGCCTTTCCAACCCTGAAACCTTCTGGAGATAAAGGGAATAAAGCTCCCCATGGGCAGGTGCAATAGCAAAATCCGCCGCTTTAAGCATATCAAAATCCAGCAACGAGTCTCCAGCAGCTAAGACCTGATTAATTCCTTCTTTTTCTTGGATATATTGAATAGCCGCTTTCTTGTTCACATTTATGGGAACCAGATAAAGTTTTCTTCCCTGAACTGATAACTCCCAGTTATTTTCCCTTGCCCAGAGTTTGAAAGCGGCTAACTCTCCAAGGGGGATCTTTTCACGTTCGATCAAACAGTAAAAGAATAAATCATCCGCCAGTTTACCGGATTCCTTAATGACCCATGAGGGATGTCGAATCTCATTAAACTTATTGATAAGATCTTCAGCGGCCAAACAATGATTTCTACCCTCTAAAACTTGGTGCCTCCAATCTTGATCTTCAACCCCTTTATTGAAAATTGTCCCACCATTGCTGGTTACCGCATATTGATATGAAATGTCATATTCTAGAAAATTTATACGCAGATATTGAAGTTTAGTCCGAGTTGTAACAGGGACAAATAGTAACCCTTCTGAAATTTCTTTTAATTTAGTTAAGGAGTTTTGAGTCATATAGGAAATATAACGATCATCCAGCCATTCAACGGGCCGAATTGATTGGTCCGCATATTCATTTGTAAACGATCGGTATGAATAAATCAAGGTTTGGTCGAGATCGCTGGCAAACATCCTTGTATTGATCATGATATCTGCCTCACTATCCCACAACATGAATAGCTAAGCTGAGGATACTCCTCAACAGGAACTCCCTTATCCTTGCATAGCAGCATAATGTGTTTTAAGTTAGAGTTCTCAAGATTATCCACTAGTACCCTATCGGGTAACCGCCTTAGAAGAACCCTGGTTGTTTCTCCAACACCTGGTTTAATAAAATTAATATCCTCAATCCCATACTTCTCTTTGATATACGTTAGCGATTTTAGCCCTTGCCAAGAGACTTCTGGATCAGCATAGCTATCCATAAATCCCGAGTTTATCCGTTTAAGCATCTTAAACTCCCTAGTAATAGTATCAACAAAGAGATTAGAAACTTCTACTTTAAGAAGGTTTTCATAAAATCTAGCCCCATGAAAATCTTTTTCCCCAATTAAATCTCTTCGAAAGACTGTTCGGCTCACCAACCCTGAGACCGTTGAATTTAAGCAAGCACTAGGAATTAAAAAGTCTTCTCTCGTTCCAAAGGTTTTCACACAATGCCCTGGATCCGCTAGTACGGCTAAGTCATCATCTAGATCGTACTCGTATTTAGCGTTAAACTCTAGACACGCCTGATTTAAAACCTTGGTTATAGCGCCCTTACCTGTCCAACCGTCGATAAACTGGATCTTTGATCCCAGATGATTCTGAAGAATATAAAGAAGAGCATTTTCATCGATGCCCCGACCTCGAATAATCGAAATGCTATAGTGAGGGAAATCTAAGCCATGCTTTTCTAAAAGATAACGTTTCACCAGGATTCCAATAGGAGTTCCTGCTCGGGCTAGAGAAACAAGAACCATCTTTGGCCCATTCCTCTTTAAAATATGCTCTGCTACTACCCCCACAGCTTCAGCAACTTTAGCAGCACTCTCGTGAAGCGTCTGGTGAAAAAGATCGAGGTAGTCCTTGGTTGGTTCATATTCTATCGGCAGCATTTCTGAATAATGACCACCAGACTGAATTCTTTGCTCACGCGATTGAAGATCCATCTCCGTCATTAACCCATTAAGATTTTTGAGTAAAAAGATGACATCATTAGGGCTATAACATCCCATTGGCCCAGGATCAGAAATTCGATGAGAGAAAAGTTTATCATTCACCTAACGGTCACCACTTTTCCTTTGTTTTAAGAGAATTTGCAACAATATTTAGGATTCTTTTAACGAAGTACCGTAAACTATTACAATTCGCGGAATCCCTAACTCACGAAAGACCGTTAATAAGGGTATTAATCGCTCCTGACTAACTTCCCTTTCAAGAAATAAATACACCTCATCATAATAGTTCATGGGAATGTTATACACATAATTAGTAATACTCGAATCATCAGGATTTAGATAAGTAAATCCATTTTGAATCGCATAATGAGGCTGTGGGAAAGGATAGATCGGACTTCTCGTAGTTGAGTGATAACTTATTCCGTTCCCCATATAGGCTGATATGAGCATAGGGAAATACATGAATTCACCAGTTCCCAGACAAAGTGTCTTTTCACCTGCCCGGTCGCGCTTTAAGCTTTCCCCAAGCTCTCTTGCTAAGGGCAGGATTTCCTGGCTTTCATGACTTGACAGTCCAAATCTCCCCGTTAACTTAAGATATGGAGAAAAGTTTTTATACCCTGTTGGATCTTCTGAAAAAACCGAGATCACATCTTGTAGGTCAAGATGTTTTAGTTCTTCAATAACAGATCGTTCCTCAACGATATCAGGTTCTGATAGGGGGTTTAATTTGAGTGAATTCACTTGCTCACTAAAGGGTTCACCACTTACCTCTATTTCCCCTTCTAAAAGTGACACCGTATGAATTCTAATACCCAGCTGTTGCTCTAATTTATTAAAATTAGCTCGGTCTTCTATCGTTCTCCAATCTAAAAGCGATAAAACGACATAGTCTGTTTTAGGAAATTTCGAATGTATTGCCCGTATAATATTTAAGGCTGTATTTCCAGTTGTCACCTCATCATCAACTAGAACAATCGTTTTGGTATTATAAAGTAACTCGGGATCCAATGGATAACACCGATGATTAACGGCATGGGAATGAT